>VSIX01000056.1 GCA_008086245.1 Candidatus Mcinerneyibacterium aminivorans | reverse complement strand
ATGATCCAATAAAAGAGGAAACTTTTTATGCTGTTAAAAATATGGGAGCCTATTTAAATGATAATATAATAACAGTTTCTTCGAATAATAAGCTATCCGAATCAATGGTTGCAACAGGATTTGCATATGATAGAGATAAATCCGGAAACAACAATCTTGATAATTTTAAAAGATTGGCATTAAAAGCTAAGGGAATAAGGCGAATGGGGGCGGCAGCCCTTGATCTTGCCTATGTTGCATCTGGTAGATTTGATGGTTTCTGGGAGAGTGGATTGAAGCTATGGGATATGGCTGCCGGGAAATTACTTGTTGAAGAGGCTGGAGGAAAGATTACAGATTTGAAAGATGAAGAATGGAAGATATTAGGGGACAATATAGTTGCAAGCAATAATTTGATTCATGAGGAGTTAATAAAACATCTGAAGGAAATATGAGCAAAGTAAGATTCAAATTTAAAAATAAAAAGTTAAAAAAATATTTCAAAAAATATTTAACAAATAAAGGTATAAGAAATAAAATAAAAGAAAAGGTTGTTTTTACCGATCGGGAAAAAATAAATTTAAGAAACTATAAAATAATACATTTTACAGATAAAATAAGTTACAAAAAATATAAATATACTGTGTTACTGCCCGATAAAAGACAAAATATTATAAAAAATATAATGAAATATTTAAATCTGCAGTAGTTTATAATATTAAGTATTTCTATTATCATCTTTAAGTTTTTAATATATAACAAATTATAATTAATAGAATTAGCTTGTTAATTAAAAATAAAAGATAATTTATTGACAATGATATAATCAATATCTATCATAAAGCCATGAGAAATCAGATAGTGAAAAAGGAAAAAATAGCCTCGAAAACATATTCTTTCTGGATATATCATCCTGAAATAGTTTCTCACTATAAACCGGGGCAGTTTATTATTTTAAGAGTAACCGAAAAAGGTGAAAGAATTCCATTAACTATTGTAGAGGTTGATAGGGAAAAAGAAATATTTAGAATTATTTTTCAGGTGGTGGGGAAATCTACCCGGCTTCTATCAAAAATTGATGAAAATGAGATGATACTGGATATTCTGGGCCCTCTTGGAAATGAAGTTCGGATAAATAAGGATGTGGCAAATATATTATTTGTAGGTGGAGGTATCGGAATAGCTCCTTTATTTTCTAAAATAAAAGAATTTTTAAAGGAAAAAAAATTAAAGGGTAGTGTTATATTAGGAGCAAGAAGTAGTGAAAACCTTATCCTTGAAAATGAAATATTAGAAATTACCAGGAATATATACATAACCACAGACGATGGGTCAAAGGGAAAGAAGGGTTTCGTTACGGATGCACTAAGAGATCTTTTAAATACCAATGAAGATATTGATTTGGTAATTTCAGCCGGACCTGTAAAGATGATGAAAAAAACTGTAGAAATTGCAAAGAAAAATAAGATTGATATACTTGTTAGTTTAAATACATTGATGATTGATGGAACAGGAATGTGCGGTGGATGCAGGATAGAATATGATAACAAAACCAGGTTTACCTGTGTTGATGGACCTGTTTTTGATGGTTATAAAGTAAATTTTCAGCAGCTTATAAAACGCAATAATCAATACCATAGTCATGAATGTAAAATTAAAAATTTAGAGGATAATTTATAGGGGAAAAAATGGCCGTAAATCCGAAGGATAGACCTTCAGAAGAAAGAATTAATGATTTTGATGAGGTTAACCTTGGGTATACAGATGAGGAAGCTGTAAAAGAAGCACAAAGGTGTAAAGAATGCGGTGTTTGCATTAAAGGGTGTCCCGTTAGAATCAATATTCCTGCATTTATATCTCAAATTAAGAAAAAGAATTTTAAGAGAGCCTTATCTATCATTGAAAAGGATAATATTCTCCCCGGCATATGCGGCAGGGTTTGTCCGCAGGAAAATCAGTGTGAAGCAAGATGTATCATGGATAATCCTATAAATATCGGGGCTCTTGAAAGATTTTTAGCAGATAAGAAGGTCCCAAAAGATATTGGTATATATCCCAGCAAGAACAATAAAAAGATAGCAATAGTGGGGTCTGGACCCGCTGGATTAACTTCTGCTTTTGAACTTAAAAAGAGCGGGTTTGAAGTTGTTGTATATGAAGCCCTTCATAAATTAGGAGGTGTCTTAAGATACGGAATTCCAAATTTCAGACTGCCTGATGAAATTATTGATGAAGAAATTGAACAATTAAAAAAAATGGGAGTTCAATTTAGGACTAATTTTCTTATCGGTAAAACTTTATATCTGGACGAATTACTTGATAAATTTGATGGGATAGTTATTGCAACAGGTGCAGGTTTGCCGAGATATTTGAAAATTCCTGGAGAAAATAGTATAGGTGTTTTTTTTGCAAATGAATTTTTAACAAGAATAAATCTTATGAAGGCATATAAATTCCCTGAGTATCATACTCCAATTTATAAGGGTAAAAAGGTTGTTGTTATAGGTGGTGGAAATGTTGCTATTGATGCTGCAAGGGTGGCAAGAAGGCTAAAGTCAGAAGTTATGATTTGCTACAGAAGACTTGAGGAGGATATGCCTGCAAGAAATGAAGAAATACAGCATGCAAAAGAAGAGGGCATAGAAATTAAGACACTTTTAAATCCCAAAAAAATAATTTCTAAGGATGATGGTAAAATAAAAAAAGTAAAATTTGTTAAAATGAAGACGGTGGGAAAACAACAGGATGGAAGAAATGCGGTGGTGGAAACTGAAGAATATATAGATATAGAAACTGATATTTTTATTGAGGCGATAGGTCAAATTCCAAACAAAATTATCCAGCAAAATAGTAAAGGACTGGAATTTGATTCATGGAACAGTTTGAAAATTGATGAAAATATGGAAACAACTAAAAATAATGTGTGGGCAGCAGGTGATGTAGTTAGTGGTGCTGCAACTGTGATTAAAGCTATGGGAGAAGCAAAAAAAGCAGCAGAAAAAATAATAAAGGAAATTGGAGGTTGAGAATATGCATTTTGTTGAGCTAGGTGTTATAATAGGCTATTTTGTTCTTCTGGCAGTAGTCGGAAAAATTATGAAAAAATTTGTATCAGATTCCTCTGCAGATTTTTTGATTGCAGGAAGGAATATGGGGGTAGTACTGGTTACAGTGGCTGTAGTTGGAGAATGGCTTGGGGGAATGAGTACTATAGGTACTTCGGAAAAGGCTTTTTCATCGGGGTTTTTCCCTCTGTGGTATAATGTTTCAACAGCTGTAGGAATGTTTTTATTTGGACTGACAATAGCAAAAATTTATCGTGAAAACAATGTTCATACAGTTGGGGAAATGCTTGAAAAAATGTATAATAAAAAAGTAAGAGTAGTAGCATCACTTGCTTTTGTGGTTGCTTTTATTATTCTATCTTATCTTCAGCTTCAGGCAATTGGAAGTTTAGTTTCTCAATTATTTGGTGGAATATTAAGAGATTTTTCAGCCGGTTTAGCAAGTTTTTTTCATTTTAATTCTATACTCTTTAGTCCCTACAGTATTGCAATAATAATTTCTGGAATATTCGTAATATTTTATGTATATGAAGGTGGAATGAAATCTATTGCATTTACAAATTTAATGCATATAATCCTATTATTTTCAACTCTAATAGTGGTTTTCATTCTTGTGCTAAAACATGTAGGTGGGTATTCTGGATTGTTTGAAACATTACAGAATCAATTTGTTAGCGAAGGCCAAACTGCACAAAAAGCAAATGCAATGGTCTCAAGTTTTAAAAATCCGTTTTCAGAAGGTATAGGGAAAATGATAGCATGGTTGTTTGGCGGGATACTAGCAGGTTTTGCTTCACAGGCATCCATTCAGCCTATTTTTGCAGCAAAAAATATAAATACTGCTAAAAAGGGGGCAATGTTTAGTGCTATACTAATAGCACCGCTTGGTATTCTTGTTTCAACAATAGGAATGGCTGTACGAAGTGGAGCAATAGCAAATCTTGATAAATTATCTTCGCCAAAAGAAGCTTTCCCTTTTCTGCTAATGAATGCAGATTTCTTACCACCATGGCTGGCAGGTTTGGCTGCAGCAGGGATATTAGCTGCAATACTATCAACAGTAGCACCAGTTATGTTTGCGGTTAGTACAATTCTGGTTAAGGACTTTTACCATTTAATAATTAATCAGGATGCTACCGATAAACAGCTGTTAAAAATGTCTAAAGCAATGACTATTGTAGTGGGAATAGTATCTATTCCAATGGCTATTTTTATTAGAGGAGCAATTTTAGAGGCGGCCTATATTACATATGGAATAAGAGGAGCTGCGGCAATAGTTGTTATTTTAGGTTTGCTGCTGGGATATCAAAAAATCAAAGAAACATGGGTAACTCCAAAAGCTGCAATAACTGCAATAGTAGCATCAACAGTTGGTATTTTGATTTTTGTTTTAAACAAAGAAGCTATTACAAACTTTATTGGATTTGAAGTAGATAAAGTATATGTGGCATTAGTATTTAGTTTGTTATCAATATTTTTAGTAACTCCTTTTACAAAGAAAAAGAAAAAAAAGGAGGCATAAATGAATAATATGAATAAAGCCCTAAAAGGTCTGAAGGTGCTTGATTTATCAAGGGTGTTAGCCGTTCCATTTTGTAGTCAAATATTAGGTGACTTGGGAGCGGAGGTGAGAAAGGTAGAAATTCCACAAACAGGAGATACAACAAGAGCATGGGGACCTCCCTATGAAGGAGGAGAATCCGCTTATTATCTATCCGCGAATAGAAATAAAGAAAGTATTACTTTAAATATAAAAAAGGGTAGAGATATATTGGAAAAACTAATAAAGTGGGCTGATGTAGTTTTGTTTAATTTCAGGATGAAAACTATTGAAAAGCTGGAATTAACATATGAAGATGTGAAGAAGATAAATCCCAAAGTTATATATGGACTGGTAACTGGATTCGGCACATCGGGGCCAAAAGCTGACAAACCCGGTTTCGATGTTTTGGCTCAGGCTATGGGGGGGATTATGAGCATCAATGGTGAACCAGATGGCCCTCCTATGAAGGTCCCTGTTGCAATCGATGATATAACTTCCGCTCTGTATTTAACAATAGGTATTTTAGCAGCATTGCGTCACAGGGATAAAACGGGAGAAGGGCAAATGATTGATATTGCACTGGTTGATAGTCAAATATCATGGCTTGTAAATTTAGCATCAAGTTATTTAGCAACGGGAGAAAATCCAAAAAGAAGAGGTAATCAGCATCAGACAATAGTTCCTTATCAGGCTTTTGAGGTAAAGGACGGTTATATTATAGTAGCAGTAGGTTCAGCTAAGCAGTGGAAGAGTTTCTGTGAGATGGTTAATAAGCCCGAATGGAAAACAGCAGAAAAATATAAAACAAATGAGAAGAGAGTAGAGAACAGAAAAGAAGTTATTCCAGCTATTGAGAATATTTTAAAACAAAACACAAAAGATTACTGGATAAATAAAATGGAGCAATACGATGTGCCGGGAGGACCTATTAAAAAGTTTAATGAAGTTTTTGATGATCCTCAAACAAAACACAGAGAAATGGTAAAAGAAATCAATCATCCAACAGCAGGTAGTGTTAAACTTGTAGGCAGCCCGATAAAAATGAGTAAAACTCCTGTTAAATTTGATAAACATCCACCACTTTTAGGTGAGCATACTGATAAAATCTTAAAGGAACTGGGATATTCTGAAGATGAGATAAAAGAATTTAGAGAAGAAAATATTATATAAGTAGGAAAGGGGTTTTTATGAGTTATGAAGTGAAAATTCGGGAAGATTGGTGCAAAGGTTGTTACCTTTGCCAGAATCTATGTCCTAAAGATGTTTTTGATAAAGCAGATGAAATTAATGAAAAGGGGATAGTGATTGTAAAAGCAGCAAGAGAAAATGACTGTATAGGTTGTATGCAATGTGCAAATCACTGTCCGGATTTAGCAATCTCAATTATTGAAGAGGAGGAAAAAGATGCCAGTTAAAAAAAATAAAGTTCCTTTGACGGCTGGTAAGTATTTCATGCAGGGTGATGAAGCCTGTGCAAGAGGTGCTATAGCAGCTGGATGTAGTTTTTTTGCAGGATATCCAATAACTCCAGCAAGTGAAATAATGGAAACAATTGTAGATAGATTCGAAACACTGGATAGAACTTTTGTTCAAATGGAAGATGAGCTTGGAGCTATGGCGGCAGTAATAGGTGCATCCTGGACCAGTAATAAAAGCATGACAGCCACATCCGGTCCCGGAATGTCATTAAAGATGGAAAATATTGGACTTGGAATTATGACTGAAACTCCATGTGTCATAGTAGATGTGCAGAGAACCGGACCATCTACAGGGCAGGCAACAAGAACTGCCCAGGGTGATCTTATGCAGGCAAGATGGGGAACGCATGGTGAACATACTATGATAGCTCTTTCTCCATGGGGAGTAGAAGAAATTTATTATGAAACCATAAGAGCTTTCAACCTTGCTGAAAAATATAGAACCCCTGTTATTTTGCTTTTAGAAGAAGCAACGGGACATTTAAGAGAATTGGTTAATGTAAAAGAAGAAGTTGAAGTTTTTAATAGGAAAAGGGGAAATGATACCCCTCCATTTGGCGGATTTGAACCACTTGATGAAGTACCGGATATGCCTGCCTTCGGAGATGGAGAAAGACTTCTTGTTACTGGTTCCACTCATGACCCAAATGGCTATAGGGAAACACAGGATAGAGAGGTACAGGAAAAATTAGTAGAACATTTAAGACAGAAGATTGAAAATAATATTGATGATATCTGTGAATATGAAGAATATTATACCGAGGATTGCGATAAATTAGTAATATCATTTGGTTTTGCAGCTAGAGCAGGATTAAATGCAGTAAAAAAAGCAAGAGAAAAAAATATTAAAGCTGGAATGCTGAGGTTAAAAACTGTATGGCCCATGCCTAAAGATAAAATTATCGAACTTGGGAAAGATGTCGAAAAAGTAATAGTTCCGGAAATGAATTTGGGACAGCTGCGCGGTGAAGTTGAAAGATACATAAAAAATGCTGATGTAGTAGGCGTTAATAGGGCAGATGGTGAAGTTATAGAACCTCATGAGATATTAGATAAAATAATAAATTAATGAAGGAGGAGTAATGAATCCAGAATATTTAAAATATATAAGAAAAGAAGTTTTTCCAACTGCTTTTTGCCCTGGCTGTGGACACGGGATTCTTCTAAATGCGTTTGTAAATGCTTTAGGAGAATTAAATTTTGACCAGGATAATCTGGTTGTTGTTTCGGGAATTGGATGTGGAGGATGGATAGGCTCCCCCCATCTAAATGTCGATACTTTACATACTACCCATGGTCGAGCAATTGCGTATGCTACAGGTGTAAAAAAAGCTAATCCTGATCTTGATGTTGTGGTAATGAGCGGCGATGGAGATCTCGCAACTATTGGAGGAAATCATTTGATTCATGCCGCAAGAAGAAGGCTACCAATAACTGTAATATGCGGGAATAATAATATTTATGGTATGACCGGAGGACAGGCTTCGGCCACAACTCCTAAGGGAGCTAATACTATGACGACTCCAAAAGGAAATGAAGAAAGACCTTTTGATATGGTCAAACTTGTTAAAGGAGCCGGAGCAGATCATGTTTATAGATATACTGCTTATCATGCTGTTAAATTGAAGGAAACTATTAAGAAAGCTCTTATAAGTAATGAATTTTATTTTATTGATGTGCTTACTGGATGTCCGGTTCAGTATGGTAGAAGAAATAATTTGAGAGATCCTATGAAAATGCTAAACTGGATGAAAGATAATAGTGAATTTTATAAGAATGAATATAAGGAAGATAAAATAATGATCGGTGAATTTTAATTTCAGAATAAAGATTCAGGAAGTTCGAAAGGAGAAAGCATGAAACAAATAATGTTTTCAGGTATAGGTGGCCAGGGAGTTATATTGGCTGCTAACATTTTAGCCAATAGCGCTGTTCATAATGGTAATTATGCAGCACAATCCCAGGCATATGGGTCAGAATCACGGGGAACAACAACAAGGGCCGAAGTAATTATAGCTGACCAGTTTGTAGATTTTCCCCATGTGGAAAAGGCTGATTATTTTTTGGTTATGGCAGAAGGTGGAATGAAAAAATTTAAAGATAAAACAGATGAAAATACAGTTGTTATTTATGACGGCTCAGTTTTTGAACCTGAAGAAAATATAGGATCAAAAATGATAAATATAGAAGCTACAAAATTATCTCTGAATAATTTTGACAGGCCTCTCTTTGCTAATATTATTATGCTTGGAGCTTTAGTTGAAAAGAGTAAGCTATTTGATAGCAAGATATTAAAAGATATAATTAAAGAAAAGTTTCAAAATAAAGCACTGGATAAAAATTTAAAAGCTATTGAAATAGGTAGAAATAGTATATAGAATCTGTAATTAAAGGGTCAAAATATTAAAATTTTGACCCTTTTTTTCTTTTTTTTATGAAATATTTTTCAAAATTTTTCTTTCCGATGAAATTTATAAATTTAGTTAAAAAATAGATTATTATAACTGTATAAATTAATCTCCCAAAGAAAATTCCTGAAAGAGAAGCTCCCATAGAAAGCATTAGGAAGGTGTCTTCTATTAGGCTATGGGAGAGGGATAAAAAGGCGAGGGAGAAGAAAATATCTTTTTTGGAGAGGTTGCTATCCCTGGATTCCTTTATTATTAATCCGCCTCCATAGGCAAGCCCCAAAGTCATTCCAATAATTGTTAAAGGAGTTGCTTTTTTGCTTATCCCGAATATTCTTAATACCGGATTGAAGATCATATTAAATATCTTAATAATTCCCGTTTTTTTAAATATTTTGATTATAAGTAAAAGAAAAAAGATAATGATAAAAATCATCAAATAGTTTTTTATTTCATTTACTGCCCAGGAGGTTAAACTATTATTTTTTATTTCCGGTTTCCATGATATTTTTAATATTTGATTGTGGAGGTTAAATAAAAGGTATAGTTTGTTTAGTATAAAACCCAGGATGAAAGCATTTATAATTCTAAATAAAAATATAAACCTAAATTTTATACCTGCTTTTCTGCAGATCATGTTTTCGATAGGGAAAGTATGGGCTATTAACATCATAGTAGATAAAACTGTAACCTGTGCAACGGAGATGTCTATTTTGGATAGTAAGGAAAAGAAAACAATTATTCCTCCATAAATATTGGTGATCATGGTGCTGGCCCATACTAAGCCAAATTCTCCAGGCAGGCCTACAAGCTCCATCACGGGGTTTAAAAATTCCCCAATTATATCGATTAAGCCTGTTATCTCTATTATTTTGGTAATTATACTTACAGGGACCATTATTTTTAAAAGAGTAAACACAGTTTCAAATGTTTCATTGATATTTTTTTTGAATAAATTTATAATTGAGGTTGCGAATGTTTTCAAATCCATGACTAAGAGTATAAAAAAAAATATAAAAAAATAAACAAAAAAGTTGAAACATTTGTATTTCTTTATTAGTCTATTTATAAAGGAGGAGTTATGAAACTATTTGGGTTATTAGCTTGCTGTTTTGTTTTTCTCTATCTATTTTTCCCGGGGGTTTTATTTTTTGGACCTTTTGGGTTATTAGGAATTGCTGTATTTATTATTGCTGTATATATTTTTATTAAATTATCGGTTGTATTTTTTTCCTTACTATGGATGCTCTTAATGCTTCCTTTTATTATTATCATT
The DNA here is from genome assembly GCA_008086245.1 of Candidatus Mcinerneyibacterium aminivorans. Lineage (GTDB taxonomy): Bacteria > Macinerneyibacteriota > Macinerneyibacteria > Macinerneyibacteriales > Macinerneyibacteriaceae > Macinerneyibacterium > Macinerneyibacterium aminivorans. The sequence continues at coordinate 36,319 of VSIX01000056.1, read as the reverse complement.
TCTCTTTTTCTTCCTGTTGCGTTGCCTGTATTAGCTGTGGCTTTAGTTCTTAGCATATTAATATCCTTGTTTAGAAAAAATAAAGTAGCTTGAAAAGTTTGTTTTCAATAAAAAAAGATAGCAGGAAGATCAGTTTTTTAATCGATTGTAAGCTGGTTTTTCTCCCTGCTTTTTTCTAAAAGAGTTTCGACTCTTTGAATGATTGATTCTATAGTATCTTCTTTTTTTACAATTGTGACCCCTCCTGAGGCTTTAGCGGATATGTTTTTTTCATTTACCGAGATTGTTGAGTTGTTGATTAAATTTTTTAATATAATTCCTTTTTTATAAAGTTGATAATTATTTATATGTTTAAGTATCACAATAAATTGATCTTTTTCCCATCTGCCTGCAAAATCATATGTTCTAAGATTTTTAACAAGAGATTTAGCAACAACTTTTAACAAATTATCAGTTGCTTTTTCTGAATAGGAATCATTTATAGTTGAGAAATTATCCAAATTAAATATTCCTATTCCAAAATTTATATCATATCTTCTGAATTCTTCCAGACACTGATTTAAAAAGGTTTTTGAATAATTTCTATTTCCAATCTGGGTTAAGGTGTCCAGATATGTGTTTTTTTTCAAATACCGGATCGTTTGAAGCATTTCAAGATTGTGGGATATATCATCAAAAATTTGAATTGCCCCAATTAGTTCACCATTATCTTCTATAGTTTTTGTTTTAATTTTTACAGGTATTTGATGACCATTTTTGTGGTGAATATATAAATTCTGATCCGTTATTTCTTTTTTGTTAAAAATGTTATCAATGGGGCAGTTAATTTTACAAATATTTATACCCTCATTATTAACATGTTTTAAGATGTTAAAACATTTTTGTCCGTAAACTTCATCTTTTTTATAACCTGTTATTTTTTCAGCAGAATGATTCCAGAAAGTTATTTTCTTTTTTTTATTAACAAAAAGTATACCTTCATTTACAGAGTTTACAATATCTCTGTATATATATTCAGGTAAATCCATACTATCACCCTTTTAATTATATTTATAATTAATATAAATTCAATCATCTAAGTTTAATCTTTTAATTAAATCATTTTTATTAAGTGCAATATCTTTTTTCTTTACCGGTTTGTAGAGATATTTCTTTTTTCTTTTTATTAATATTAAAATAATTCTTATCGACCAAAAGTATTTTTTTAAGGAGTAATGTTTTTTAGCATGAATAATATCCCCCCTAATTTTCCTTGCTTTTTTTTCTTCTTCTTTCATGTTTTTTTTGTAATCATACCAGTTAACATTATAGAAGTTTTTAAGAAATTTAATAAATGCTTTTATATATACTGCTGAAGAAGTGTCGAATGAGTCCCAGTATTTTTTTGCTTCGTATTTGGAGAAACCGGCATCGCTAATAAAAATATCTAAAAATATATCCCGGGTAATTTTTTCATAATAAATAAAAAGTTCAATAATTATTCTCTCAAATATCCATTTAAACATTATTAATTATATTTTAAGATAAACTAATAAGTTTTAAAGAAAAGATTCCGGGATTAATCCCCGGAATCTTTTCTTCTGTGTTTTATTTTATTTCCCTTTCGGCTGAGCTTTAAAATTCCATAAACTGAACCACCAAATAAAATTATAAAAAATATAATTCCCATTATTATTGATAAAGCACTCATAAAACCTCCTAACCTATTCTATAGCTTTCTCTTCTTTAGGGATAGCTTTTATTATAAGACCCACAATGATTGAGACAACTAATATAATTATAGGAATCCAGAGGGTTGGTATTTTATAAAATAAATAGAAAGTAATTACTGTTCCAGCATACATGATGATCCATCCTATAGTTCTTATAAAATTAAAGCTGGGCTGATCCGGTTTTTTCCTCTTCTGCATATAGAATGAAAAAAAGAATATGGTAATAAGGAGCATCCATCCTCCTATCATTAAAGCTGATATTGGATAATCACCGTAAGGCCCTTTTATTTCTTTATAAATGTTCATAAAAATTGTTATAGCTAAAACAGCAGGAGTTAAAAATTTAATTGAAAAAACCCATAAACTTCCAAATTTTATTGCGGAGGTGGAATCAATGTCTTTGGCAACTTTTTTAGTATTATAGAACCACCCGATTAAAATAGCCTCCATAAGTCCTACTATAATAAGCCCCCAGTTCATCCAGTGATCTACAACATCGAGCCAGTACAATCCTGCTCTGGTCATATAGATCAATCCGATTACAAAACCCGCTGCACAGACTGCCAGAGCAACCTTTTCTCTTTTAAATTTAAAAGTATCCTTTAAACCGGTAACAATTGCTTCCACAAGAGAAAATGCCGAATCAATTCCTAAAAGAAGCAGCATCAAGAAAAACATTACTCCAAAAGCCGATTGTCCAATTATTCCGCCAGGAAGTTTGGCAATCGCTGTGGGATAAGCTACAAAGGCTAGCCCGGGGCCGGCACTTACAACTTCACTTACCGCTGTATCTGTTGTGAATGCCAGATATCCCAGAACGGAGAAAACGGCAAAACCTGCAAAAAAGGATGTAGCACAGTTGCTGAATGATACTACCCAGGCATTGGTGTTAATATCCGCATCCTTTTTTAAATAAGAGGAATAAGCAATCATTATCCCAAAACCCAGAGATAGTGAGAAAAAGATTTGGCCATAAGCTGCTAACCAAACACCTGGATTCAATAATTTTGAAAAATCCGGATGTAGATAGTATTCAAGACCTTCAGCGGATCCTTTTAAAAATATCCCTCTCACAATTAGAATCAGTATCAACAACCATGGTATCCCAACAGTCCAGTTAACAACCTTTCCAACTACCTTTATCCCTTTAAAAATAATTAGAAATATAGCTATCCAGGTGAGAAGAGTTCCTATTACTACTGCCCATTCAATTCCACCAAAAGAATAAATACCTTTTGAAATGTTTAAAACAGTTTTGTTGAAAAAGTTAGCTTCATTACCTGCCCATGATACTCCTATTGAGTGATATAGATAGTTCCAAGCCCATCCCATTACTACAGCATAATAGAAGGTAATCATACCTGCTACACCAAGAGCAAACCAGCCAATAAAATTGGTGTTCTTTTTTACTTTGCCATAGGCCTCAGAAGGGCCGAGTTGATGTCTTGCTCCCAGATAGTATTCCAGTGCAACGAGAGGAATTCCAGTGGTTATCAAAGCAATTAGGTAGGGGATAAAAAATGCTCCTCCTCCATTTGAGTAGGCCATATATGGAAATCTCCAGACATTTCCCAAACCTATTGCTGAGCCTATTGCAGCAAGAATAAAACTGCTACGTTTTTCCCATCTTTCTCTAGCCATATTCAACCCCTTTCTTTTTTAAAAAATAAATAAATATTTTATATAATATAGTAGAATGATGTAAATTTGCAAGTTTTTTTTTATATATTTAATAGAGGAATATAAATAAATTAAAAGGTTTCGCATCAAGAATTAATTTGAAAATATATTTGGATGATTTATAATAATTAAAAAGCAGGAATCAGAAAAGGAGAGAAAATGTTGTATAGAAAAATGAAAAGTACAGATGATGATGTTTCAATTCTTGGATTTGGGTGTATGCGTTTTCCCAAGAACGATGATGGGAAAATAGATAGAGAAAAATCCGAAAGGATGCTTAAATATGCAATTGATAATGGCATAAACTATTTTGATACAGCATGGCCATATCACGGTGAAGAAAGTGAGTTTTTTGTTGGAGATTTCCTTCAGAAAACAAATAAGAGGAAAAAGATATTTTTAGCAACTAAGCTGCCCAGCTGGAAAATTGAAAAATATGAAGATTTTGATTACTATTTAAATAAGCAGCTGGAGAGATTAAAAACTGAGTATATTGATTATTATTTGCTTCATGCCCTGGATAAAGAAAGATGGGATAAATTAAAATCCAATAATGTTTTTAAATTTCTTGAAAAGCTTGAAGAGAGCGATAAGGTTAGGGCCATTGGTTTTTCTTTTCATGATAAGTATGAAATATTTGAAGAAATTATTGATTCTTATAACTGGGATTTTTGTCAGATTCAGTATAATTATATGGATATTGATTATCAGGCAGGATATAGGGGCCTGAAATTAGCAAATAAAAAAGGTATAGATTTGATAATTATGGAACCACTGAGGGGAGGAATGCTAACAGGCGAAATCCCGGAAGATGTTCAAAAAATCTATAAGAAATCGGATAAAGAGTATTCTGCGGCCGAATGGGCGTTACGCTGGATCTGGAACCATCCAGAAGTTTCTCTTGCTTTAAGCGGCATGAGTACTTTGGAGCATGTAAAAGAAAATATTGAAATAGCCAAAAACTCCGAAGCTGAAAATATGAGCGGAAAGGATATTTCAATTATTGAAGAAGTAAGAGAAAAATATCTTAACAGAACAATGGTTAACTGTACATCCTGTGAATACTGTATGCCCTGTCCTAATGATGTAAAGATTCCCGCATGTTTTAGATTATACAATAATGCTTATATATATAAGGATATTAATAGAATGAGAAAATTTTATAATGGAATGCTTGATGATAAAAATAAAGCCTCACAGTGTATAGAATGTGGTGAGTGCTTAGAAAAGTGTCCACAAAATATAAATATAATTGAAGAATTGAAAAATGTAACCGAACTTTTTGAAATAGAAGGGAGTAAAAAATGAAAAAACTAACTGTTTCGAATTCTTTAAATATTGCTGCTGAAATTGGAGGAGTTTTGTCAATTTCTATTTTATTACCTTTTATATTTCATGTTTTTGGTATTTCAGGTTCAGTATTTCTTCCTATATATACAGCAGTTTTACTTGGAACATTTTTATTTAATAATAGCCGTATGTTTTTAGCAGCTTTTTTTGCTCCAATATTAAATAATCTAATTACTGGAATGCCTGCTGCAAAAAGTTTCCCTATGATGCAGATACTTTTAGTTGAACTTGTGGTATTAGTTTTTGTTTCAAAAATAGTGAAAAAATTGAATACTAAACTTTCTTTTCAGATTATTCTAAGTGTGGTTTTTGCAAGATTAGCCTCAATTGCGGCTGTTTTAATATATTCAAAAGTTAAATTAACCTGGTGGGTGAACCATCTTTATATTGGAATACCAGGTGTTATTTTAAATATTTTGATAGTGTATTTGGTATTAAAAGGAAAAAGAGAAATAGAAAGAAGATAAAAGTAAAAATCAGAGGTTCCTGATTAATTTGATGGAGCCTTTTTAAATCAAAATTTATATGGGCTATTTCCGTTTTGGATTTAGAATGCTATTAATTGCACATTGGAAGTTCTATCTGTAGTTTATTTGTTTGCTGCTTAGCTATCTATTTGGAAGAATTTTTAAATCACTTTTTTATTATAAAAGCTAATTTTTATGAGATCATTGATAAAAGGACTTGAGTATTGCTAAAATAGTGGTATGTTTTTATTATGATAATGAAAATATCCACATTATTTTTTATGTTTCTGGTATTAATTGTTTCCTGTAAAGGAGAAAAAATGGATAAAAAAAAATCAAGCAATTTATATAATAATTTAACTAAAGAAGAGAAAGAGGTTATAGTAAATAAGAAAACAGAAAAGCCTTTCTCAGGACAATATATTAATTTTAATAAAAAGGGCACATATATTTGCAAAAGATGCGAATTACCGCTGTATAATTCTTCTGACAAATTTGAATCCGGCTGTGGATGGCCGAGTTTTGATGATGAAATACCAGCAGCTGTGAAAAGATATCCTGATAAAGATGGCAAAAGAATTGAAATAGTTTGTTCATATTGTGATGCTCATCTGGGACATGTTTTTAAAAATGAAGGATATACAGAGAAAAATATCCGTCACTGCGTGAATTCTATATCTATGAAGTTTGTTCCTGCTGGTGAGAAGTTAGGAAGAAGGCGAGCTATTTTTGCTGCTGGATGCTTCTGGGGGGTTGAATCTCTTTTTAAGGATAAAAAAGGAGTTCTTGATACCCGGGTGGGATATACTGGGGGCAATCTCAAAAACCCAACTTATCAGGAGGTGAGCTCCCGTAAAACCAATCATGCTGAAGCTCTGGAGATTATTTACAATCCCTCAGTTATCTCTTATGAAAAGTTGGTTAAATTATTTTTTGAAATTCATGATTTTACTCAGGTAAATAGGCAGGGACCGGACATTGGAAAACAATATAGATCTGAGATATTTTTTATCAATAAAAATCAAAAAGAAATAGCTACTAAATATAAAAAAATATTAAAAAATAAAGGTTATGAGGTTGCAACCAAAATAACAAAAGCCTCAACTTTCTGGCCGGCAGAAGAATATCATCAGAACTATTATCAAAAAACGGGAAAATCTCCATACTGTCATTATCAAAGAGAGATATTTTGAAATCTCAGTATTGATAATCAATTTAAAAATTTAATTAATACTGCTGAATATCAAATTTTTTTAAAAAAATATGAAAAAATTTGCCCACAACCTTGAAGATAGATTTTAGCAGTAGTATACTCACTAGATGCAACAATTTAAATTGAAATTACTTCTGTGGATAATTAAACAAAAAAAAGGCCGGAAGGGATTAATTTTGAAAAAACTAATAGGTAACTTGAAATATTGTTGGACTATTAAAGCCCAACATCTGAAAGTGAAAGCAAACAATTTTTTTAAAAAAATTAATGGAGTATTCTTTACAAAATGTAGGAATAAATGGGTAAAAGCTATCATTTTTATTAGAAAACATCTATTTTATAGAATATTAAAATTTAATTTTTTGGAGGATGTTAGAAATCTTTTCTTTGCTGATCTTTCATTTTTTGTGTGGGCTGGATAACCTATGAACATAACTGGTACTTTGAAATAGATTGTTTTTAATAAAAATTAAAGGAGAAGTGATTTATGCTTATAAAAAAGTCAATTATTATTTTAATATCTATTTTTTATCTTTTCATGTTTCCAAAAATTTTCTCGATATCATTGGAAGATACCACGGAAGTAAAATTAGAATATTATGCTCAAACAGAAGAAAAAAATTATTATGATAACTACCTTAAAAACGATTTCCTATTTAAAAATAATTTTTTTGAATTTAAAAACCGTACCTTTTTGGGGTATTCTGAAGATTTTAAATATATAGTAAACTCATTTTATGCTGAATTGACCTACGGAGGATTTTTAACTGGATATAAAAATTCGTATAATGATTCAAACAAACTCGGTAGTTTTGAAAAATATTCCTATCCAAAACTTAAAGAAATGGATAATATTTTTTTAATTGATACCTTAAGGTACAGAGATCTTTATACTGTTCAAAAAAATAAATTCTATATGCATGAATACATTCCGGTAAATATGATATATTTTTCTTTTGATAATTTTGGAATAAATCTTAATTATGAAACTATTCAAACCGATCCTAAAAATATAGATCCCGAGGAAACCTTTAGAAAACTGGATTATTTTGAAGATTATATAGCTTCTTTTTCTATTAACTACAGAGGATACAGAAATGGATTAATGTTTTTATCGGGTGATAACGATACTTATTATTATAAGAAGGTTAAAGATATTAATAGAAATGGAACAGCTGTTGATGAAAGCGGAAAAGATCTCCTGATTTATGCCTTTAATAAAGAAAGATTTTATTTTAATTTAGGAGCTTATAATTATGAAAAACTCCATTTTACTACAATTAAATATATTTTTTCCGTTAATGAAATTGAATACAATATTATTTTTGATGCTAATTTTCTTAATAATTCTATAAGTTTGTTTCTTACATATGACTATGATTTTAAAACCTATCTTCATTTTACTGATAGCATGGAGAAGGATTATTTTGCTGCTGTATCAAAAAATATAAATATTGGAAGACTGGAAACAACTGCAATGGCCGGCTATCGGGATATTTATTATGTGGATAAAAACTATTCGGGCTGGTACGGAAGCTGGTTGCTGACCTACCGCAGTAATTTTGCCGATTTCTTTTGCTCAATTGGTAACTATGTATACAACAACCTGTGGAACAGCTGGTTCATTTATCCTGAAAAAAACAACTTTATTTTTCATTTTGGAATTAAAAAGGAACTAAAATGGTAAGAAGACTGCTAATGTTGATTTTGATTCAGTTAATTTTTATAAGTATAGTTTTTCCGGGTGTTTCCTATAAGGATCGAATGATTGATTTGATACATGAGTTAAAAAAATATACAAATCAATATGATAAACCTTTCTATATTATTTCACAGAATGGCCATTCACTTATTAACATAAATCAAAACATCTTCAAGCTGCTTTTTAATAAAAACGGGAGCAATGGGAAGTATTTTAATTCCATTGATGGGATTAGTTTTGAGTTTGGTGATTATTCCTATTTCTTAAATAGAGATATACAAAAAAAACTGCAGCTTGCTCACAAAGCAGATATAAAAGTTTTTTTAATTGGTTATGAAAAAGATTGCAAAAAGATTGAAAAAATATATGATTTTGCCCGGAGAAAGAATTATGCTGCCTATATTTCCCCCAGTTATAATCTCGATGTAATTCCAAATATTAATTTCGCGAATTCGCTATCAAAAGAAAATTTAACCCTGCAAAATGTGGATAGCTTTATTTATATGATTAACCCGGCTAAATATAAAACCAAAAAGGAATTTTTGAAAGAATTAAAAAAATCGGATTATGATCTGTTAATAATAGATTTATTTTTTAATAAAGAGATTATAAATAAAAAGGAAGTGAATAGTTTGAAGAAGAAAAATAACGGAAAGAAAAGAATTGTTCTGTCATATCTATCAGTTGGAGAAGCTGAAAATTATCGTTATTACTGGAAAAGAAAGTGGAATTATAAGAAACCTTCTTTTGTTCTCAAACAAAACGAAAGATGGCCTAATTCCTACATTGTTAAATTCTGGGACATGAGGTGGGTTGATATATTGAAAGATTATCTTGATAAAATAAATGAATCAAATTTTGATGGTGTAGTTTTTGATGTGGTGGATACCCATATCCACTTTGATAAGGAGGAATAGGGATGAAGTTTAATATGATGAAAATGAAAGAAAACTATTATGGTATAGTAGAAACAATTATTGCAGATTTTTTAATACTGGTTATCTTTTTCCTCAGTTATTCGGGGAGAATACAGTTTTTAAATCTTAATATTCATCCTTTTATTATTGTTGTTGCCGTGGTGGCTTTACGTTATGGAAATATAATAGGATTAATTAGTGCAGGTGTTTCATCTCTTTTTTATCTGTATGTATATTTATCTACTGGTAGGGACCTCTATTTATTTTTTATAGATTTTTCATATTATAAGTTTTTTGTTATGTTTTTTTTAACGGCCATTATTTTGGGGAAATTTAGGGACAATCAGAAAAATACAATTGCCAACTTAAAAAAAGATATTAAAGATTTGGAAACTAGATATGATAGATTAAAAAAAATAAATAAAAAAAATAGTTTTATTAAGGAGCAGTTTAAAAAAAGAATTATTGATTCAAATGGAAGTTTATATTATCTACATGAAATTGTTAAATCACTGGAAAGCCTTGATCCGGAACAAATATTTACAGAACTAATGGGGATATTAAAGAAATTTATCAAGGCTAAATCTGTTTCCATTTATGTTTTTGATAGCAAGAAGAATTTTTTGAGGTTAAAAGCCAGGTTCGGAGGTAAAACAAAACTTAAGTCTTCAATAGATCTCGAAAAAAATAATATTTTAAAAAAGGCTTTAAACGAGGAGGAATATGAGAAGCAGGAACTTTATAATAAGCTGGGTTCGTTTTTGCTTGTATCTCCAATAAGATATAGAAATGAAATTTTGGGAATGGTTGCGGTGGAAGAGCTTGAATTCGAAATGTTAACAGATTTTACAGAAACCCTTTTCAAATTGATTATCAAATGTGTTGATAAATCTCTCTATGCAGCAATTATTTCGGAAAAGACGGAAACCAGCAATAAATATCACCAAAATACGAATGTTATGAAATTAGATAAATTTAAAAATAGATTGCAGCATGAAAAACGAAGAAGAGAGGAGTACGGTATGGATTATACTCTCCTGAAATTTAAAAATAATGATTTTGATCTTAAAGAGATTAATAATAGGATGAATTATATAATAAGGGATGTAGATGTTCTGTCCTATGATGAAGAAAAAGATGTAATAATTGTTTTACTTCCTGCAACCCCCAAAGAATTTGTTGATAAAATTGAGAAGCGAATTATGACACAGTTTGACTTTGAATTGGAGAAAGCGCTATGAATAATTTTAAAAAGCTTTTAATAGTTGCTGCCATACTTATTTTTGCTGGAGTTTTAACTCAAACTTTTAGAATTATGTATTTTAGCAAATTTATAGATATCGAACAGAGCCTGCCGGAAATAAAAGTTGAATATGTATCGGAAACCAGTATTCCTAAAGATACTTATAAAATTCTGGTATTAGCTGAGAAAAATGGTGAAACGGATAGGATGATACTGAATAATGTGGTTAAAACATTTGATAATGGCAAACTCAATTATGAAGTTTTACTCATGGAAGAAATAGAAAATAAAGAGTTTGACGAATTTAATATGCTTGTTGTAGCTACAGAAGATTATAGTAATTTTTCTCAATATGAAGAACTTAGTAAATTTCTTACAGAGGGGGGAGCTCTGGTGCTATTGACCAGAACCTTTGATCAGGAAATTAATTCAATTAGTGGAATTGATTCAAACTATAAATTTATAAATGATATCGGGATAGTTTTTAGAGAGAGAATTTTTCCTGGATTGGCAGATATGGAAATAGGTGAACTTCTTGATCATTCACTGCTGGATGTAAGGTTGAAAGATGATATTGAAATAGTTGCAACAACCAAAAATAATAAGCCATTAATCTGGGTAAGAAATATGGGTAAAGGAAGAGTAGTATATGTTAATTCGAGTATTCTTGAAGATAAATTGAACAGGGGGCTTTTGCTTCAAACGGTAGGTCTTGGTTCCAATACTTTCCTCAGCACCATTTATAATTCAAAACTGTTTTACATTGATGATTTTCCCGCTCCCATGAAGCCGGGGTCTGATCCTGTAGTAGAAAAATATTATGGAGTGAGCAATCGGAATTTTTATAAGCATATCTGGTGGTCAGCAATGTATAATCTGGCTAAGAAGTATGATTTAAAATATACTGGGGTAATGATAGGTCTTTATAATCAGGATGTTAATCCACCATTTGAAAATTTCAACAGGGAAGATATAAAAGATTTTGAATATTTTGGAAGAAAACTTATAGAAATTGGTGGTGAAATTGGAATACATGGTTATAATCATAATTCACTTGGAATTGATGGTGAAATTGATTTCGAAGAATATGACTATAGATCATGGAAAACAGTTGGCAATATGGAGAAATCTCTTGAAAAATTACAGAAATTAATAGCTAAAATTTTTGGCGATATTCGTATTTATACTTATGTTCCACCTTCAAACCTTCTACCTGCAAGCGGTAAAGAGGCTGTTTTTTCTTCACTAAAAGATATTAAGGTGCTTGGAGGGGTTTTTTATGGTGATAAAAGTCAGAAAGGGTTGTTAATGCAGGAGTTTGGTGAAGATCCGGATTATAGAGGAGTTTATGCAGTGCCAAGAATAAGCTCTGGTTATTTGTACAACAAAGTTAAGATGTGGGAGATTTACAATGCAATTGCACATTTAGGCTTTTTTAATCATTTTATTCACCCGGATGATCTTCTGGATTATGAAAGATCAGGAAATTTAAACTGGGAGAAACTTTATGGAGAGCTTGAAAAAATTATATCCGAGGTGCATAATAATCACTTCTATCTCAGAGGAATGACCAGTATGGAATTTGTGGAATATTTTGAAAAATATCTGAAATTGAAGGTTTTCTGGAAAAGAGAGGGAAATCTGATAAGTGTATATTATGAAAATTATACGGAGCCGGTGTATCATCTTTTAAAATTGAAAAATGAAAGAATTAAAGATGTTCAAAATGGCAGTTTTGCCCAGTTCTATAAAGAAAAAGATATAAGGTTCTACCTTATTAAGGGTGAAAATAAAAAAATTGGAATCGAGTTATTATGAGTTTAATATATTTATTGTTTAGCTTTTTGGATTTAATTTTTATTTATTTTTCGTTTTTAAAACCTTTTTATTCTGCCATTGACTTTTTAGTACTGCATTTACTTCTGTTTTTTATTTTGTTTTATTTTTATATTAAGGAGAAAAAAATTCTTTGCTTTTTAGCTCTATTTTTCCCCTTTATTGGGTATTTTGTTTTATTTCTTTTAGAATATTTTAATATTATAGCTAAAAGAAGTGATATCATAAATGATTATGAAAAGTATATTAGATATAAATCACAGGGTAACAGCCTTGAGGATGTGAATGTGCAAAAAGAACTAAATACAATGTCATTTCTGGATAAGCTTGGTTCTGTTCCAGATTATAAAAAGAGAGATGTAATGATAGAGTTTCTAGTAAATGATGTAGATATAAAAGTAAGCCTTTTAAAAATGGCTTTGAAGGATGATAATCCCGAGGTGGTTCATTATGCTTCCAGTACATTAAATATGCTGGAAGAGCAATTTGAAAAGCTAATTGATGAATATAAGGGAGTTTACAGTTTTAGAAAGGATTTGGATGCCCTTAAAAATCTTGAAAAAATCTACTATGAATATATAAACTCGGGTCTTTTGGAAAAAGAAGTACAAAACAGCTATAGAAATGAGCATTGTAAAATCCTCAAAAGAATTATCTCAGATTATGGAAGTGATTATGATGTACAGATAAAATTAGCTGAGAATTATATTGAAATGAAAAAAATTGATAGTGCATTAAACCTGTTAGAAGAACTTAAGAATGAATTTGGTGATAGATATGAGATATTTAAATTATTATTAAAAATTCATTATATTGAAAAAGATATTGATAAAATTTTAAAATTAACACAGCAAATTAAAGAAAGTGATATTTCAGTACCCGAGAGGGACGAACCGTTAATTAATTTTTGGAGGTAGTTAAATGAAGATATGTATTATAGCCGAGGGGTGTTTTCCTTATATATCCGGAGGAGTTTCCTCCTGGGTGCATAAAATAATAAGAAATTTAAAGCAGCATGAATTTGAAATATTATCAATTATGCCCGCTTACACGGATCAGCTGGAATATAAGTATGATATACCGTCTAATGTTAATTCTATTAAAACTATTTATTTGAAGGATTATAAAAAGAAATTTGATCCCAGACCCAGAAACTTTGATCCCTCATTAAATAAAGATGAAAAAGAGAGTATTGAAAAATTTCTTAAAATTGATGATGAAATTAACTGGCAGTTATTTTCAAACACAATAAGTGACCCCAAAAAAACAGGTAATCCGATTCAATTCATTCACAGCGAGCTTTTCTGGAATATGATGAAAAATTATTATTATCAGGAATTTGAAGATGAAGGATTTACTGAATTTTTTTGGACTTTTAGAGCCATGTTTTTATTTTTTATGACCTTAATGCAGCAGGAAGTACAGGAGGCTGATATTTATCATTCGGTTTCAACAGGTTACAGTGGATTTTTGGGGTTGATACAGAAATTTAAAAGAAATAAGCCATTTTTAGTTACCGAACACGGTATTTATGCCCGTGAAAGGGAAGAGGAAATAATTCAATCCAGCTGGGTGAGGGGGATTTATAAGAAAATATGGATTAAATTTTTCTATTTTATTGCCCGGGGAGCATATCAAAATGCCGAAAAAGTAATATCTTTATATGAGAGAAATAAACAATTTCAGATACAACACGGTGCCGATTCTAAAAAAACTTTTGTAATACCAAATGGGGTTGATATTTCAAAATACAAAATTAAAAGAAAAGAACATGAATCTTTTAATATTGGAGCTGTTCTGAGAATTGTTCCAATTAAAGATGTTAAAACTCTATTGAGGGCGTATAAAATGGTTAGAGATGAAATAGATAATACCAGGCTATACTTAATTGGACCTTATGATGAAAATACTGAATACTATAATGAATGTCTATCATTGATATCCAAACTTGAATTAGCAAATAATATAATTATAACGGGGAAAGTAAAGGTTATAGACTATCTTGATAGACTGGATACTATGGTTTTAACATCAATTTCTGAAGGTCAGCCTCTTGTGATTTTAGAAGCAATGGCGGCAAAAATTCCTTTTGTAGCCACTGATGTAGGAAGCTGCAGGGAACTTCTATATGGCGATGGTAGGGATAATTTTGGTAGAGCCGGTATAGTTGTTGAACCGGTATCCCCTATTCAAACGGCAAAAGCAATTATTGATATATATAAAGATGAAAAAAGGAGAATAAAAATGGGAGAAAACGGCAGAAAAAGAATAGAAAAATATTATCGAATTGAATTTCTTATTAATGAATACGATAATATTTACAAAAAGATAGGATCATAATATGGCAGGAATAGGATTTGAATTAAAAAAATTATTTAAGGAGGAATCTTATACAAAGAGAATGAAGGCCTATTTATATTCAGCAGTTGTTGCAGCAGGACCGTGGCTTGCTACTGTAATCTCATTAAATTTTTTGAGCATGTTTGCTAAAACATATTTTAGTGATATACTGCAGCGCAACTTATTTATGGGTACAATAATTTACAGTTTTATTTTTTCAATGATAATTACGGTTCCCTTTCAATTTCTTATTACAAGATATATTTCCGATTGTTTATATAAAAAAGAATATAAGAATTTAGGAGCCTCTTTTATAGGTTTAAATAAGATTATTTTATTTATTACGGGTTTGATAGGTTTTATTTTTTATCTAAACAAACCCCTTCCCCTTTATTACAAGTTTTTCTCTATAGTCTTATTTATGGTTATTTCATCTATCTGGATTTTGATGGTTTATTTAAGTACATTAAAAAACTTTAAAATAATTATTGTTTCTTTTTTTACGGGTTGTTTGATCTCAATTGTGCTGGGATACATTTTGATGAATATTCCTATAAAATTTTATGTATATCTTTATCCCACCAATCTATTGCTGGCATTTCTTGTTGGAATGATTGTTACATTAACAATGTTGTTAATAAATTTTATAAAGACTTTTGAATTAAATTTGTACCATCAGTATGATTTTCTAAAATATTTTAAATTCTATAAGAAGATATTCTTTATTGGTATGTTCTATACAATTGGAGTTTGGATTCATAATTTTATTATCTGGTTTAGTGAAATTGGTATGGTAGTATATGAAACATACAGATTTGCACCAATATATGATAGTGCTGTATTCCTGGCATATCTGACCATAATACCATCTCTGACACTTTTTATCGTAAATGTAGAAACTAATTTTTATATGAAGTATAAAAACTACTATGGATCAATAATAAAAAATGCTTCTCTGGATAAAATAAATGATGCCAAAAAGCAAATGCAAAAATCTCTCTATAGTGAAATGTTTTATATTCTTGAAATACAACTTATAATAACTATAGCTTTAGTGGTACTTTCCAAAATCATATTTGAATATTATAATTTCCCAATAATATATAGAGGTATTTTTCAAATTGCAGCACTGGGAGCATTTTGCAATGTTTTTCTATTATTAACTATCATGGTTCTTCTTTATTTTGATGCAAGAACTTTTGCATTTTTTTCGGCTTCCCTATTTTTAATAGGCAATAGCTTCTGGACTTTATATTTTTTATCTAAGGGTCTGAATTTTTATGGTTTCGGGTATTTTATCGGTTCCTTAATAGCATTTGTTTTTGCTTTCTTGTTTTTATCTATCTGCTTCAAAAATCTAACATATTATACTTTTTTTTCCCAGCCTTTATTTGTTAAAAAAAGGGTAAGCAGATTTGAAAAAGTTATTAATTATATAACTTACTATAGGTTCAAATTTAGAAAGAAGGTGGAGTTTGTAACTTCCTATAAATATCTTATAGTAGTTGTTATTCTTTTAATAGGAGCAATTTTTGTTTTAAGAGATTCGGAGTTATATAAGAAATATAGGGCAGATCGGGAAACCTTCAAATCGGGTCAAAAAAATGCGAATATTGAAAAAACTATGGGGTTTGAAGGAAGAGAAGAAAATAGATTTTAAACTCTTAAGGTCTTTTTCTTATTAAAATATCATCTTGGAAGGCTGCCTTTTTTAGGGCAGCCCTGTTTTTTAGTTTGAGAAATCTACTTCTGGAGCTTTTTCAGCGCCTTCTTCAGCTTCAAAGTATTCAGCTTTTTCGAAATTGAAGATTGAGGCTATAATTTTCTGAGGAAACTGCTTTATGTAGGCGTTGTACTGTCTTACAGATTCGTTGTATCTTCTTCTTGCAACTGCCACCCGGTTTTCTGTACCGGCAAGTTCATCCATTAACTGGGTGAAATTCTGAGAAGCTTTTAAATTTGGGTATCTTTCAACAATTACCATCAATCGGGAAAGAGCACCTTCAAGCTGATTTGCAGCTTTCATTTTTCCCTCTTTGGATGAGGCACCTGCATATTTTGATCTTGCTTCGGCGATATTTGTAAAGACTTCTCTTTC
This sequence comes from Candidatus Mcinerneyibacterium aminivorans, assembly GCA_008086245.1. GTDB lineage: Bacteria > Macinerneyibacteriota > Macinerneyibacteria > Macinerneyibacteriales > Macinerneyibacteriaceae > Macinerneyibacterium > Macinerneyibacterium aminivorans. Next base: position 19,761 of record VSIX01000056.1, on the reverse strand, counting down.
ATGTTCCACATATCCCTTTACACTATTAACAAGATTTGGAATAAGATCCATTCTTCTTTGATACTGATTTTCAACACTGGACCACTGATTTTCAATCTGCTCATTCATTCTAACCATTTGATTATAACCGCTAATTAAGTTTCCAATAAAAATAGCTCCAAAAAGTATAATAATACCAGCTATTATTAAGGAAATTGTACATCCTTTACTTAGTTTCATATTTCTCCTTTCTTACCAGCTTCTACCTGCACCGCCGCCACCGGTTGAGCCTCCTCCAAATCCACCGAAACCTCCGCCGAATCCGCCGGTTCCACCGAATCCGCCTCCTCTTCTTAAAAGTATCATAAACAACATTATAGCAAAAGGCCTGGTGGGAGGAAAGATATATAATATAATCAGAAGTATTATTAGGCCCCCCGGAAGTGCTGCTTTTTTATTTATATTTTGATTGTTTTTATTTGTTCGAATATTTCCTTGTAATTGATTTTTCAGGTTGAAACCATTTTCTTTTGCAATTTCACTGCCAAAAAGGTATACAAGATTGATTACTCCCTCTCCTAATTTTGCATTTTGAGCATAAGGTATAAAATATTTGTCAATATATCTTCCAATTTTTCCATCCGGAAGGAAACCCTCAACTCCATAACCTGTTCTAACTTCGATATTCTTATTATCTTTTATTAAAAGAATTAAAATTCCATTATCTTTTTCTCTGCTTCCGGGTTTCCAGGATTCAAAAATTGAAACGCTATAGTTAAAAGGATCCACATCTTCCAGTTTTTGTTCTATTAATACCGCTATTTCAGCTCCCGTTTTATTTTGTAAAATATTATTGATCTTTATTAATATTTGTTTTTGGTCGGTATTTAAAACATCAGCATTGTCGACAAAAAAATTTGTAGGTTTTGGTGGTGTTTGCGGGTTTATTGAGAAAGTTAAAAGGAAAAAAAATAGAAATAGAAAAATAATATATCTTTTTTTCATTATTCCACCTTAATTTTATCTATAGAATTGGCAAGTTTGGTCGCTTCCTTGAAAAATGATTTGTATAATTCATAAGTTCCTTTTTTCTTTAATTTTATTTCTCCTTTTTTCTCCCCGTATAATTTTAGAAAAGGATCGGGATTAAAATCAAGAATGTTCGCAGCTGTTTTTATATTGGTTTCTCTGTTTTTTACATCCTGTTCTATTAACCTTAATATGTTTCTGAAAACAGCGGCATAAGAACTCAAGCCCTCCAGCATCGCCTTCTTTAATTTTTTGTATTTTTTATAGTTAAGCATATATACAGATTCCAGATGAATAAGGTTCCCTTTTATTTCCTGTTCGCACTGTAGTCTTAGATTTTTGTTATCAATTTTTATTTCTTCGAAAATATTCTTCCCCACAATGAGTTTGTGATTATATTTTATATCATTAAATTCTATAGGAAAAATATCCAGAGAAGCCTTTAAGTATTCAACATCAAATATTAATGGAGTAGTTTTAATTTTTCTTTTCCACTTTTTGAAAAATTTTGCAGAATTTTCTATTTGAGAATAATTGGATTTTTTTAAAAGTATTAAGATATTAATATCTGCGTTTTTATCATTTTGTTTATTAGCGGCACTTCCGTATAAATAGGTTGAATGTAAATTTTGCTGAAAGATTGAAAGAACACTTTCTCTTAATTTATCAATATCTATCATTTTTACTCCTTTCCCATTAATTTAATATTAGTAAAAATTAACCATAAAATCAAACTGTTTTTATTTCAGTTAAATAAAATTTGAAATACCATAAAATTATATTATAATATATTATAAATGAAATGGGCTTAAAAAAGAAAGGAGTGGTATCTATGAAAAAATGGGTAATTGCAATACTTGCTATATCATTGCTCTTTATAAGCATATTTTCGGGATGTAATGTTAAAAGTTTAGAAAAGAAAGGTCCAATAATAGTTGCATCAAAAATTGATACTGAAGGGGCTCTTCTAGGTCATATGATAATTATTATGCTGAGAAAAAATAAGTATGTGGTTATTGATAAGCTTGAATTTGGACCAACTAATGTTGTAAGAGAAGCAATTAAAAATGGGGAAATCGATATTTATCCGGAATATACCGGAAACGGGAACTATTTTTTCGATGATACTGAAAAAGAAATATGGAAGGATGCCCAGAAAGCATACGAAAAAGTCAAAAACCTTGATTTAAAGAAAAATAACATAGCATGGTTGAATCCAGCTAAAGCGAATAATACCTGGGGAATTGCTATTAGAAAAAATCTTGCAGACAAGAATGATATTGCTAATCTTTCCGATCTTGCTGAGTATATAAATAGCGGAAATAAATTTAAAATTGCCTGTTCGGAGGAATTTGTAAACAGACCCGATGCATTACCAGCTTTTGAAGATACCTATGGTTTTAGTTTAAAAAAAGATCAAAAACTCGTTCTTTCGGGAGGGAATACCGCTCAAACTGAGAAAGCCGCTTATGAGGAAACTAATGGTGTAAATGCAGCGATGGCTTATGGTACTGACGGACAGCTTTCAGCATTTGATTTAGTTTTATTAAAGGACAATAAAAATGTTCAGCCGGTTTATCAGCCCGCACCAATAGTAAGAAATGAGATTATAAAAGAATATCCCCAGATAAGAAAGATACTTAATCCTGTTTTTGCTTCTCTAACACAGGAGAAATTACAAAAATTAAATTCTAAAATAGCAGTTGAGGGAAGAAGTCCTGTAGTTGTGGCAAGAAATTATCTCAAGGAAAATAATTTTATTAATAACAATAATAATGAATGAAAAAGCATTTTAACCAGAATATTGATTATATTTTACTACTATCATTTTTCATAGGTAGCTTTGCGTATTTCTTTTTGGGTTATGTAACTGTTAGGGAAAATAGACTGTCAAGCGGGGAAAACCTTTCAATTCTAAAGGTTTCCCCGTGGAATATTATTGTTTTTTTTGAATTGTTGTTGATTTTATTCCTATCCTTTTTTAAAAATAATAAGATTGCCAGCTATATTACAATTTTTACAGGTAATATTATATTTATTTCAGTATTATCGGGAGTGGCCCATTTTAGCAGAAATTTTATTACAAAAGATTCATTAATGAGAATTTCATTAAGCGGGGGAGCATGGATGATGCTTTTAGCCGCATATATTGTTATTTTTTCTGTAAAAAAAGAAAATTTTTTAAAGAGATGGGAAAAAATCATTTTTCCAAATCTTTTTTTGATTGTAACTTCCATTTTATTATTGAATGGATTTTTTGATAATCTTTCTATTATTCAGGAGTTTCATATAAGAAAGGATAAATTTCTTTATGAATTTTTTAATCATTTAAGTATTGCTTTTTATACTGTTTTAATGGGAACAATTCTGGGAGTATCTCTGGGTGTTCTGGCCTATAAAAAAAAGAAATTTAAACCGGCAGTATTATCTTTTGTCGGTTTCTTTCAGACAATTCCGGGGCTCGCCTTATTTGGATTGTTTATAGCTCCACTTGCTTTTTTAAGCTATAAATATCCCTTTTTGAGGAATATTGGAATTAAAGGTATTGGAAGAACCCCTGCTTTAATCGGTCTAACTCTTTATGCCCTTCTTCCGATGGTAAGAAATACATATGAGGGGTTGAAAAATATTGATCGGTCAATTTTAAAAGTTGGAAGCGGTATGGGGATGAACAATATTCAAATATTTTTTAAAATTGAAATACCTTTATCAGTTCCTGTTATCTTATCCGGTTTGAGGATATCTACTATACAGGCTATAGGCAATACCACTCTTGCAGCTCTAATAGGTGCAGGCGGACTGGGAACTTTTGTGTTTCAGGGTATCGGCCAGGGTGCTCCAGATTTAATAATACTTGGAGCAATTCCGATTATAGCCCTGTCATTGGGAGCTGATATAATATTAAGAATGGTAAAAAAAATATTTACCCCACAGGCTTTGAAAAGGAGCGAGGGTGAATAAAAAAAAGGTAATATTTTTATTTATTATAACTGGATTTTTTGTTTTCATAATTACGAATGACGGATTTTTCAATTTTTTACTGGGAGGGTTGTTTCCAAATCAAAAAAATATATTATATAATAGGCAGCCTATGGTTGCGCTGGTGGGTTCACATCTTGAACTTGTAATGCTTTCGAGTTTACTGGCCGTTTTAATAGGAGTTACTATAGGGTTGGTAGTGACTAGGAAATTTGGGAGAAAGTTTTTACCTCTTGTTAATGAGCTAACCTCCTTCGGCCAAACATTTCCACCTGTGGCTATCCTTGCACTTTCGGTACCTATCCTGGGATTTGGTTTTAAACCTACCATACTGGCTCTGGTGGTCTATAGTATTTTACCAATTGTTGAAAATACCGTTTCGGGAATTCAATCGATACCGGATTCGATACTGGATACAGCAAAGGGAGTAGGGATGAATAAATTTCAGGTTTTGTATAAAATTGAACTGCCCCTCTCCTTAAATATTATTCTCGGTGGAATTAGAACTTCTGTAATAATAAATATTGGAACTGCCACTGTGGGGGCAACCATCGGAGCCGGGGGGCTTGGAAAACCTATTATTGCAGGACTTGTGAATCAAAATTCATCCTATCTTTTGCATGGGGCCCTCGTTGCAGCATTTATGGCTTTTATAATCGATTATTTTTTTAGTTTAATTATCAGGAGTTCAAAAAAAGAAAAAATGAATATAAATGGAGGTTGAGTTTGATTAGGCTAAAAAATATCAGCAAGAAATATAATAATACTTATGCGGTAAAAAATTTAAATTTTGATATCTGTAATGGTTGCATAACAATGATAATTGGGCCCTCGGGATGTGGGAAGACAACCACTTTAAGAATGATAAATCGACTTGTTGAGCCCAGTAATGGTGAAATATTTATAAATAATAAAAATATATTGGATTATAATCCGGTTGCACTTAGAAGAAATATCGGATATGTTATTCAGGAAATTGGTCTTTTTCCACATTATAATGTTGAAGAAAATATTACAGTTGTTCCAAAACTTTTAAAGTGGGGTAAAGATAAGATTAAGAAAAGGGTGGATGAGCTTCTTGATTTAGTTTCATTGAATCCAGAGTATAAACAAAAATACCCACATCAATTATCTGGTGGAGAAAAGCAGAGGGTTGGACTGGCAAGAGCCCTGGCTTCGGATCCGGAAATATTATTAATGGATGAACCTTTTGGAGCCATAGATCCAATTAATAGAACAAAATTACATGAATCCTTTATGGAAATTCAAAAAAAGATAAAAAAAACAATTGTTTTTGTTACCCATGATATAAATGAGGCGATAAAATTAGGTGATAACCTGGTAATTTTAAAAAAGGGAATGCTGGTTCAGAATGGGAAATTAAAAACAGTTCTGAATAATCCTAAAAATAATTTTGTGAAATCTCTGCTGGGAGAAGACAGAAATTTAAAGGGACTGGTATTGAAAAAATCCTATGATTTTGCAAATAAAAAGTATCTTAAAATAATAAAAAATAAAAATGAAATTGATAAGACCTTTTTAAAGAAAGATAAAAGAAATTTAATTATTTTAAAAGATAAAAAAAGAATAAAAGGATATTTTAAATATCAAAACAAAAATAATGAAGAAAAAATTAAGTATTATTCAAACATCGTAAAAGCAGGTAAGTATTCAAATTTAAGGGAAATTTTATCCAAAATGATGGAGTTTGGGGAAGATGTAGCTTTTATATGTTCAAAAGATATATTTTTGGGTGTTATAAGGTTGGCAGATATATTAAAGGAAATGGGTTCAAATCTTTAAATATTTTTTAATATAATAAGAATACCACTGAAAAGAAGTACTACAGAGGTTATATTTCTAAATGTTTTTTCAGGTATAATTGAGTGAAACAGGCTCCCAACATACAGACCAGCTAATGCGAATGGAAGTACCATTAAACTGCTTAAAATAAGTTGAAAGTTAAATAGGCCGAATCCTGTATACATCGTAATTCGCATGAAGGTCATGGCTAAAAAAATACTCATAAGAGCTACCCGAAATGCCCTTTTTTGAAAGTTGTTAGTTTTAAAATAAAAAATTAATGGCGGACCCGCCATACCAAATAGGCCTCCAAGCAAACCGGACAGAGAACCAAAAATCGGTATCCATATTGGATGAGTTAAATCGGGCTTAAGGATATCTTCAAAAAATAGATGATAAATTGATAATAAAATTATTACTGCTCCAAGTGCAATAAGAAGAAGAATGTTTTCAGCATTTGAAAGAAGATAGCTTCCCAAAAATAAAAGAGGAAAAATAGAAATAATGAAATACCAAGTTTTTTTAAAGTTTATATATTCTCGATCTTTAAATGATATCACCAGTTCTGTTGGAAGGCATACAAGAATGAAAAATGGAACAAAGAAATCTATTTTTCCATAAAGCATTGCCAGCATTGAAATTGCAAACATTCCCGAGCCAAAACCTATGGTAGAATAAATTATTTGGCTTAAAAAAATTATTGAGGATATAATTATAAATTGATGAATATTTGAAAAAATAGTATTTCTTAATATTTCCATAATCTATAGACGCAAACTAACATATAAAAAGTGATAAAGCAATAGATTTTACTCAGCTAAGCATAGATTGGTATAGAATTAAATTTATTATTAGTGGTTTAAAAATTTTAACTTGCAATATAATTCAATTTTATTTATAGTAACAATATAGTTCTGTTAACGAAAGGAAAATCATGGAAAATAAGGTGTTAGAAACAATTTTGAATCATCGATCAGTAAGAAACTATAAGAATAAAAATATCGAAAAAGATAAGATTGAAAGGATAGTTAAAGCCGGTCGCCAGGCCCCATTTGTTTCACAATTATACAGCATATTAATGACAAAAAAGGGAGATATTCCTTTTAAAGCGCCGGTGCTTTTTACTATTTGTGTTGATTTTTATAAGATGAAGAAGATTATGAAAAAAAGAGGCTGGAACCCTGTGACCAATGATCTATCTATATTGATTTTTGGCATCCAGGATGCCGCGTATGCAGCACAAAACATGGTAATAGCAGCAGAGAGTATGGGATTGGGAACCTGCTTTTTGGGAATGGTTCCTTATAAAGCCAGCAAAATCAAAAAAGAATACTCTCTACCCGATAAAGTTTTCCCACTTGTGGGGCTGGTCATGGGTTATCCCGATGAAGATTTTCCAGTAAGACCAAGGTATCCAGTTAATTTTGTATTATTTGAAGACAAATATCCTGATTTAAGCGAAAAGATGATTGAAAATGCCATGAAAAAAATGGATGAAGGGTATTTGCAGCAGGATTACTATAAAAAGCTTGATGCACAAATTTCTTTGAATAGCAATAAAGAAGATACGTATGATTACAGTAATTACAGCTGGACAGAACATATTTCCAGAAAGTGGGGGCAGTGGTATCCCTGCCCTGAAAAAATCTTAAATGAAATGAAAAAATGCGGATTTGATTTGAATTTTAAAAATAAAGATGGAGATTGATATGAGAAAAATCTTATTAATTTTTATAACCTTTTTTCTGGTTTTTAACGGGTGTTCCAATAATAATGAACTAACATATCTGGAAAAACAAATAAAAAAGCAGAAAAATAATGTTGCTACAGAATGTAAAATCGAACCTAATTTTGAATTGTTTGAAGATTCTTTAAAAAATTTAAAAAACAAAAGGTTCAATGAGATTGATATATTGCTTAAAAATAGCAGCATACGGGAAATTCAAAAATATTATACCGAAAGAAAGCTTTCTATTACAGAGACCGTATTATATTTTTTAAAAAAATTTAAACGGAACAGGAAGTTAAACACATTAATATCTCTGAATCCTGAACTTCTAAAAACAGCACGTTTGCAGGAACAGAATTTGGATAAAATAAAGAGAAAACCGTTGTTTGGTATCCCTGTATTAGTAAAGGATAATATCGCAGTTGAGAATATGAAAAATACAGCTGGTGCTATGGCTTTATCTAAATTGACTCCTGAAAATGATGCACATTTAATTCAAAACATGAAGAAGGCAGGAGCAATTATAATGGGAAAAGCAAATTTGAGTGAATGGGCTAATTTTATGACAAGTAGTTCTTCTAATGGTTATTCTGCTCTTGGAGGACAAACACAGAATCCGTATGGTGAATTTGATGTTGGGGGATCCAGTTCTGGTTCTGCTGTGGCAGTTTCCGCCAATTTGATTCCCCTTGCTGTTGGTACTGAAACCTGTGGTTCTTTAATTTATCCGGCCAGCCAAAATTCTGTTGTTACTTTAAAACCAACCACCGGACTGATAAGTAGGGATGGAATTATTCCAATTTCTTATACTCAGGATACTGCCGGGCCTATGGCTAAAAGGGCAAAAGATGCTGCAATACTTTTTGAACAGATGGTTGGATATGATAGTAATGATCCAAAAACCAAAATTGCAGGAAATTATGAAAAAAAAGATCCAAATAATTATTTAGATAAAAACTTTTTGAAGAATAAACGTATCGGTCTTGTAACAAATGAAAAAATTGTAAACTGGTACAGAAAAACTGATAAAAAAATTATTAAAAGGGCTGTAAAAGATCTGGAAAATATGGGGGCAGAAGTGGTTGAGATCAAACTGGATGAAAGCATATTTGACATTGATATGCGAAGTGTTTATTACTATGAATTTAAAAAGGGAGTTGGGGATTATTTAAAAGAGGAAGGGTACAGTGAATTTAGGACCCTTGCCGAAATTGTAGAGTATAATAAAAAGGATAAAGAAAACAGGGCTTATTATGGGCAGGATCTTTTGATAAAATCCGTTGAGAATAAAATCACAGAAAAAGAAAATAGAAGAAATGTTTTAAAAAATATTGAAAATTCAAAAAAACCGCTGGATAGTATAATGGAAGAAAATAATCTTGATTTTATATTAACATTAAGTAATTATTTGTCCGGAGTATACGCCCCTGCTGGTTATCCTGCAATTAATGTTCCTGCAGGATATAGACCAAACGGGGAACCAATAGGTATAACTTTTATAGCAAAATCAAAAGAAGACAGAAAGCTTTTAAATGCAGGGTATTCTTATGAACAACACACCCGGTATAGAGAAGCGCCTTGATTATATTCTCGTGTTAGTGTTTGTGTTAGTGTGTGTTAAAAATAAACAAGATAATTTTTTATCATATAATTTAAAATAGATATTTGGGAGAATTTCGAACCGGGATATTCAAAAAATTTAATAACTTTTTGAATATCCTAAATTGATATATAATATTTTGCCCTGCTAATAGGGGTTTAAGCCAACTTGGTTTTTGCTAATAGGCATATTCCAGCTGAAGAGAAGCAGAATACTGGAATATTCTAGCAGCACTTTTATAACATTCTCAAATTCTTTTTACCAAAACTCTATCTTATGTTTTAGTCTAAAATTGAGTTAACAATTTTTCTGGTTTTGTTTCTTAAAAATTCCACAATGGATTTTAACACACACTTGCTCATTATTTACAAGTTCCTGTTGAATTAATTAATAATATATATATAATCATCAACCGGGAGGGTTTTATGATTATAGAAAAATTAATATCAGATGAGCTTAATATTGAGAATAAAAAGGTAGTTAATACAACGGGGTTGCTAAAAGACGGCAATACTATACCTTTTATTTCTAGATACAGAAAAGAAATAACAGGTAATATGCAGGAAACCGAAATTAGAGAAATTGCTGAAAGACTAAAATATTATGAAGAACTTCAAAATAGAAAAAAATATATATTAAAAACGATAAAAAATCAGGGGAAGCTAACAAATAAATTAAAAGAAAAAATCAGGAATTGTTATGAAAAAAATGAACTGGAGGACTTGTATCTTCCCTATAAACCCAAAAAAAGAACAAAAGCTGAAATTGCCAAGGAGAATGGGTTTGAACCCCTTGCCAAAATTATTTACAGACAGAAGGAATATGAAAAAAATAAAAATGAGACTATATTTAGATTTAAAAATGAAGATGAAAGCATAGTTAAGAAAGATGAAATAATTAAACAGGTGCGGTATATTCTTGCTTCCTATATCAATGATAATCATGAAGTAAGAAAAAAATTAAGAAAGCTTTATGATTTAACTGGAGTGATATCTACAAAAGAAAAAAAGATAGAAAACGATGAGAAAGGAATCTATAGAGATTATTATGACTATAAAGAAAAGATAAATACGATTAAATCTCACAGGCTTCTTGCAATAAACAGGGCCGAAAATGAGAAGATAATTAAGGTTAACCTGGAAGTAGATGAAGATGAAGCTATTGATATAATAAAAAAAATAATAATAAAAAATAAAAAACATATTTTTCATCAGGAGATGCTGGATGCTATTGAGCTGGCTTATTTTGGATATCTGCATTCTTCTCTTGAAAATGAAATCAGAAACAAATATACAGAAATTGCCGAATCTACAGCAATAGATGTTTTTGAGAAAAATCTTGAATCGTTGCTTTTATCCCCACCTGCTTCGGATAAAAATATTATAGGAGTTGATCCGGGATTACGAACTGGTTCTAAAGCTGCCATAATTGATAAAAGAGGAAATTATTTAGATCATTTTGTTATAGATTCAATGAATGAATCTAAATTTGAAGGGAATGTAAAAATATTTTTAAATAATATCGAAAAGCATAATATTGATATAATAGCAATTGGGAATGGTAAGGGATCTAATGATATCGTTCAAATAATAAAATCTGTAAAATCAAAACTACAAAAATCCAAAAAAATTGATATGGTTGTGGTGAATGAAAGCGGAGCAAGTATTTACTCTGCTTCGGATACTGCTGTAAAGGAATTTCCCGACCTGGATGTAACAATTAGAGGTGCAATAAGTATAGCCAGAAGAGTACACGATCCTCTCAGTGAATTTGTTAAAATTGACCCGAAATCTCTGGGAATAGGACAATACCAGCATGATGTTGATCAGAAAGAATTGCAGAGAAGACTAAATGTGGTTGTTTCATCGGTTGTAAACAGGGTTGGCGTTGATATTAACTCCTCTTCCGAACATCTTTTATCATATGTATCGGGAATTAGTGATAACCTTGCAGAAAAAATAATAAATTATAGAAACAAAAACACTGAAATAAAAAATCGTGAGGAATTGAAAAATGTTAAAGGTATTGGTCCAAAAACCTATAAACAGTGCTCTGGATTTATCCGAATTCGAAATGGGGATAATATTTTAGATAATACTGCAATACATCCTGAAAATTATAAGATAGTTGAGAAGATATTAAAAGAAAATTGTGTTTCTAAAAAAGAGCTTTTAGAGGACAAAAATATCGTTAAAAAGATAGATTTTGATAAATATAAAAAAAATGTAGGAGAATACACTATAGAAGATATAAAAAAGGAATTAAAAAAACCGGGAAGAGATATCAGAGATGATTTTGAACCTGTACCGTATTCTGATAAAATAGAAAGTATTGATGATCTGAAAACAAATATGGTTATTGCTGGTACAATTACTAATATAACTAATTTTGGTTTATTCATTGATTTGGGAATTGGTGTTAACGGTTTATGCCATATATCTCAAACTATAGATAAATATGTTGAGGATCTTTCAGATTATTTCTCTGTAGGTGAATGGCATTATTTTAAAGTACTTGAGATAGATTCAAAAAGAGAAAGAATATCTCTGGCACTTGATACAAAAAATAAGAATGATTCTTAATTTAATTAATGGTATTATGTATATGTTTGAATAATACTAATTATTTGTTAGGTATATATTAATAATTTACCGTATTGCAGCAATATATGAAAATAATACTTGACAGGGGAGGATTTTTAGCTATAATTTTTATTGATATGTTAAAGAAACTTTTTAGCAAATATATTACCTTTATGGTCATCTCTGATAGCAATGGCGAGGTAAAGAATAAAAAAATAAGCTATGGAACCTTGCTGGTGATTTCTTTAGCTCTATTTATTTTTATTTCATTTTTTATTTATATACTGATTGGTTATCAAAAAGATATTGTTAAAGAAGACAAATATGAGAATATGGTTGCAGAGAATATCATTCTAAAGGAAAAATACAGAAATCTTAAAAAGAATTCCAGCCGGAATCAGAAAATTATGTATAATGTACTCAACTCTATAGATAGCTTGTTAATATTGAATAATTTACCTCCAACAAGTGAGGCGATAAAAGAAATGGGAATTGGAGGTACCACCAAAAATTGGGATAGTGAAGAAGATATTATGCTTGAACCGTCCCTGAAAAACGAAATTGAAGATATTAGTACAATGATTACAAAAACCGAAGCGAGAATAGATTTTGCCAAAACTATGCTAACCAAAATAAAAAATAGTGATGAGCTTGATAAAAAAATGTGGGATAGTGTTCCTACGAACTGGCCAGTTTATGGCTGGATCACTTCCGGTTACGGTTTTAGACATTCTCCAATGACAGGTGAAAGAGAGCATCATCACGGAATTGATATCGCACAGTCTGTTGGTGCTGAAGTTCGATCGCCTGCTAATGGTAAAGTTATTTATGCGGGATATGGTAAATACTGGGGAAAAACAATACTTATAAAACATTCCTATGGGATCAAAACAAGATATGCTCATCTGCAAAATATTAATGTTGGATTAGGAGAAAAAGTTAAAAAAGGGCAGATAATTGGTACTGTTGGTAATACTGGAAATTCAAATGGTCCGCATCTTCATTATGAAGTTAGGGTTTATGGTTCTCCTGTTGACCCTATGAAATATATTATTGCAAAAAAATGATCTTTTTTTTGGGATGTCTTGAATATCTTTCTTAGTATCCTAAATTTTACGAAAAAATTATTCTAACTTTTATTTAAAAATTTTAATTGCAATCTTTACTGCTTTATCCTTTTTTTGGATGTATATAGGATTAATTATTTAAAATATATTAATTAAAATTTGAATTTAGAAATTATTCTCTATAGTATTGAAAAATTTTAATAATAATATATAATATCCATACTTGAAATAAGGATGCTAAATGAATTATTTTATAAGTAAAAGAAAGAATAAAATAAGAAGATTATCATTTTTCTTTTTGGGTATAATGGCTATCACAATAAATTTTATTTATGCCGGGACACTAGAAAATTATTTTGATGAACTTGTTGATAAAAGCCCTCATCCTCCAGGATCAAAAAATCACTTACTTGTAAAAAAATATCTTAAAAAGCAATTAAAGAAAAACAATGCCGTGATTGAAGAACAGTTGTTTCAATACGATAACCCCTACATTGGATTAACAAATGGGTATAATATTATTGCTTTTTATAGGGGTAATTCAGATGAGAATATTGTGTTTTGTTCACACTGGGATACAAGACCGGCAGCTGATAAGGAGAAAAATCCAAATCTTAAAAAAAAACCTATAGTGGGTGCTAATGACGGGAATTCTTCCACAGCAGTACTGTTAAAACTTTCTGAATATTTAAATAATCTGAACAATCTTAAACACAATGTATATCTTTTATTTTTTGATGCCGAGGATAGCGGTAAAAGATCAAAAGATTATTGTCTGGGATCCAAATATTTTGTAAATAATTATAATAAAATTAAAATCAAATATGGTATTTTAATTGATATGATTGGTGATAAAAATCTTGTTATAGAAAGAGAAGGCTTTTCTGATCTGTATGCATCAAAGCTAACAGACAGTATCTGGCGGGTAGCAAAAGAAGAACTGGGATATTCTTTTTTTAAAGATAAAGTTGGATATTATGTTATGGATGACCATTATTATTTTCTTAAGAAGAATATCCCAGTTGTTAATATTATCGATTTTGATTATAAACACTGGCATAAATTGAGCGATACTAAAGAAAACTGTTCTGTAAATAATATGAAGAAAATATTAAATCTTTTAAAATATATTGTAAATAATCCAGAAAAAATAAAAATATCAAAGTAAATTGGATAAATAATTTAACAAATTAATAATTTATGGGAGGGTTTTAGTTTGACTTTTTTAACAAAATACTGTAATTTTATAACTGATAAGAGTAGTAGGTTTATGTGAGTTTTGTCTTTAAATTTATAGATAGGAGGTAGTTATGGCAAAAGATATTGAAAGTATGAAAAAGAAACACAAGCTTCTAGCATCATGGTCGTATGAGAAAAAACCCGTAGAGAAAGGTTATAATAATAGGACATTATATGTTAACCTATCCGATAATGAAATCAAAGAAAAGCCTGTATCAGAAGAAATGAAGGAAAAATTTACAGGTGGTAAAGGATTTGATTTAAAACTATTATGGGATGCTGTTGATGAGAATACCGGCTGGGACGATCCAGAAAATGAAATTAATATTGCAGCTGGACCTATTGGAGGAATTACTCAATATCCTGGAACAGGAAAGGCTATTGTAACAACAGTTTCTCCTACAACCGGAATTCCTATAGATTCAAATGTTGGAGGATATTTTGGACCTTATCTAAAATTCTCCGGTTTTGACGCACTGGAAGTTCAGGGCAAAGCAGAAAAAGATGTTATAGTTTGTATTGATGGGGATGAAGGAAAAGTTGAGATTTTTGAAGCCCCTGAAGAGGAAATAAACAGCCATATTCTTGCAGAGCAGTTAATTGAGGAATTTGCTGATAGTGATGATCCCTATGATAAAAAAGCTGTTGCAACCGTTTCGGCCGGCAAAGGTTCTGAAAATGCCTGGATAGGATGTTTAAATTTTGGTTTATATGATATTCCAAGAAGAGGTGTAAGATTAAAACAGGCAGGTCGTGGGGGAACAGGTACTGTTTTTAGAGATAAAAAGATTAAAGCACTTGTTTGCAAATATTCAGACCTAAGTGGTATGGATAATAATCCTGCTGATCCGGAAAAGGTTAGAAAAGTAGGACAGAAAATGCAAAAAGAGGTAATTGAACAGGACCCAAAACAAAAAAGAATGAGAAGAGTTGGGACAACCCATATCGTACCAATAATGAACGAATACGATCTTCTTCCTACCAGAAACTTCAAATATGGCCAAATTGAAGGAGTAGAAAACTGCGGTGAAGAGGCATATGAAAAAATGTTTGATCAGGAACATCCTGATGGCTGCTGGTTTGGCTGTACAATCGCATGTGCTCATACAATTGAGGAGTTTGAATTAAAAACAGGACCTTATAAAGGTGAAAAAGTTAGAGTCGATGGTCCTGAATATGAAACAATTGCAGGTGTCGGTCCAAACTGCGGTATTACTGATGGAGAAATTATTGCAGAAATGAATTTCTACTGTGACACCTATGGATTGGACACAATTTCATTTGGAACTTTAACTGCCTTTGTTATGGATTGCTGGGAAAACGGCATACTCGATGAAGAAAAAACCGGTGGCTTGAAATTTGAATGGGGAAACTGGAAAGCTTCTCTTGAAATGATGCACCAAATGGCTAAAGGTGAAGGATTCGGAACTATAGCTGGAAAAGGTATTCTTTATATGAAAGAATATTTTGCAGAAAATTATGGAGCAGATAGAGAATTTCTTGATAATATAGGAATGGAATGCAAAGGTTTGGAATATTCACAGTATATGTCAAAAGAATCAATTGCACAGCAGGGTGGATATAACTTTGCTATTAAAGGACCGCAGCATGATGAAGCATGGTTGATCTTCATGGATCAGGTACAAAATAGAATACCTACCTACGAAGATAAGGCCGAAGCTTTATATTATTTCCCTCTCTGGAGAACATGGTTTTCCTTGCATGGTCTTTGCAAGCTGCCGTGGAATGATGTTGAGCCTGCAGATAACGATGAAACTGACGATCCGGCAAAAGTTGAAGAACATGTGGAAAATTATAGAGAAATCTTTAATGCCATTACTGGTAAAAATATAGATAAGAAAGAACAGATGCTTCAAATAGAGAGAGTTTACAACTTCCAGAGATTGTTAAGTTTGAAACTTGGGAAAGGACAAAGAAAAGATGACTATGGATGTCCAAGATCAATAACTCCAGTTACAGTTGAAGAATATAAATCAAGAGAAGAAAGGTATGACAAACAATTAAAAGAAGAATATGATATTGACCCATCTGGAATGAGTGTAGAAGAGAAATTAGAAGTAACAATTGAAAAGAGAATGGAAAAATATAACAGACTTATGGATGAAACATATGCTAGAAAAGGATGGACAAATGATGGAGTACCTAAAGTAGAAACATTGAAAAAGATCGGATTGGATATTCCTGAAATAATTGAATTTGCTAAAAAACATCAATAAATAATATAAATAGGGAGGGAGAGTTTTTTTCTCCCTCTTTTTCTTTTATAAGCGATTTCTCCAATTAATCTAAGCTATGTGGTAATTTTAGTTGAAAATATAATAGTTTGGAAGATATTGAGGATATTACAATAGATTATAATATGCTCTGGGAGTTTGAATCTTCATAAAAATTGCAGAATATCAGATGAAGATAAATACCCCTAAAGTGAAAGTAAAGTTTCTTTTTTTTTGGGTAGATTCATTTTACAAACTACTGAAAAATTTTATCAGGCTTCATTTTAGAAAATAATCAGTGATAAATTTTTGCATATGTGTTAGAATTTTGTTCTTATCGTTCACTGAAAAAAATCAATATTTATTAATGACTTTTGTGCATATTTCGGCATTATTTATAAAGAATTCAGAAAACAAAAAAAAGAGGGACAGCGGCCCCCCCTTAGAAGATATTATTTATTGAGTAGGTAGTGATAGGCTGATAATGCGGCAGTAGCACCCTGTCCAGCAGCAATGACAACCTGCTTATAAGGTATATTGGTAGCATCTCCACATGCAAAAATTCCTTCAACATTAGTTTTACATAATTTATCAGTAATAATTTCACCGGAATCATTCATTTTAACAATATTATTAAAGCTATCAGTATTCGGCAGTTGTCCGATTTCAACAAACACTCCATTTACATTATATTCGTTTATTTCTTTTGTTTTCTTGTTTTCAACAACAACTTTTTCCAATAATGTATCACCTTTAAATTCTTTAATAGTGGTATTAAAATGGGTTTCTAATTTATCTTTATAGGGTTCAATTTTTTCTAATACAATTTCATCAGCTGTAAAATCATCTAATAATTCAAACAGATGAATTTTTTTTGCGATTTTCCCGAGATCAACTATTGCCTCAACGGCGGAGTTTCCACCTCCCACAATAGCCACTTCCTTATCTTCATAAAGAGGGGCATCGCAGGTTGCGCAGTAGGAAATACCTTTTCCCTCGAATTTATCCTCGCCAGTTACATTAAGATGTCTTTTTTTTGCTCCTGGTGCAAGAATAACAGTTTTGCTTTTAAATATATCATCTTCATCTGTTGCTAATTGAAAAACATCCTCTTCTTTTTTAATCTTTTCTACCTTAGTAAAATTGTTAACATCAATGCTATACTCCAACATGTGAGATTTCCATTCTTCCGCTAGATCCATTCCGTTGATTTCTTTTGTTCCGATATAGTTTTCTATTGTAGAAGTATTTAAAGTCTGACCACCAAAATCTTTTGTAATTAACCCTGTTTTTAATCCTTTTCTTGCAGAATAAAGACCAGCATTCATTCCAGCAGGACCACCGCCCACAATTATTACATCATATACATCGTGCTTATTTAATTTTCCCATTATAGCCTCCTTTCTGACTAATATCAATTCTTTCTGTTTTCAGTATAAGAGTTCATGGATTTTTGTAAAGGAAAAAATATAATTATATAATTATATTCTTATATGTCTGCTTGCAGTTTCGAAAAGAAGAAAAATGCATTAGGTAAATATGAAAACATTAGGGAAAAAATTGCAATAAAGAGTATGATATAATTTATAAATTTTAAAAACCTAAAGAGAAAATTTAATGTCCGGCATTTCAAAATTTGAAAATATTCAATTTTAATTCTAAACATTTAATTAAAAAATTGTTGTATAATTTATGTTATTAATAGATATTTATATTTTATTTATTGCTTGCTTTCTTGATAAAAAAGAAATTTTGTGATATTCTTTATTATATTTATAAGGAGGTGGTTTATGTGTGGAATTATAGGTTACCTGGGTGATGAAAATTCTGTTCCTATAATGATTGAAGGTTTGTATCGTCTTGAATATAGGGGATATGATTCTGCAGGTATAGCAATTATAAACAAAAACAAAGAGGTGATTATAGATAAAATTGCTGGACGGGTCAAAGGTTTAGAAAATAAGATCAATGGAAGCAAACATTTTTCTAAAATAGGAATAGCACATACCCGTTGGGCTACCCATGGTGCCCCTAATGATATTAATGCTCATCCACATCTGGATTGTACGGGAAATTTTGCAGTTGTACACAACGGTATAATTGAAAATTATAGAGCTCTTAAAATTTATCTCGAAAAAAAAGGCCATCATTTTAACTCAGAAACAGATACAGAAGTTCTGGCCCATCTCTTTGAAGAATATTACAAGAAAGAAAATGATTTATTTGAATCTGTAAGAAAAGCTTTGTTGAAGGTGGAGGGTACCTATGGTATTGCAGTTATTTCAAAATTTGAACCGGAAAGAATAATTGCAGCAAGAAAAGGAAGCCCTCTTCTGGTTGGGAGAACAGAAAATAATGAATATTTTATTGCAAGCGATCTTGCTGCAATAATAAGATATACTAATAATATTATATATCTGGATGAAGGTGAAATTGCTAATATACACAAAAATGATAGATTAAAAATAAGAAATATTGAAAGTAATATAGTATCCAATAAAAATTATGAAAAAATCGATATGGAGCTTTCAGAAATTGAAAAAAGGGGATATCCCCATTTTATGTTAAAGGAAATTAATGAACAAAATTTCACACTTTTAAATGCAATAAGAGGCAGATTGGATTATGAAAACGGCGATGTAATATTGGCGGGATTAGAGGAGTACAGGGATTATCTTCGTGATGTTGAGAGAATAATTTTAACTGGATGTGGAACAAGCTGGCATGCTGCATTATTGGGGGAATATTTAATTGAAAAGCTGGCTAATCTTCCTGTTGAGGTGGAATATGCCAGTGAATTTAGGTATAGAAATCCGATTATTGAGGACAAAACTGCCGTATTTGTTATATCTCAATCTGGAGAAACTGCTGATACATTAGCTGCTTTAAGAGAAGCGAAAAAGAAAGGGGCTAAAGTATTTGGTATATGTAATGTTGTTGGTTCAACCATTGCAAGAGAAACTGATGCGGGTGTGTATATACATGCAGGCCCTGAAATAGGGGTTGCCAGTACAAAGGCTTTTACTTCACAGGTAATGGTATTGATTTTAATTGCTATAATGATGGGAAGATGGAGAAAACTGTCATTAAATGAGGGCAAAAAACTGGTTGATGAGATTGAAAAGCTCCCAAGGAAGGTTGAAGATTTTCTAAAGCAGAGTCAAAAAATTAAAGAATATGTTAAATATTTTGATAATTTGGATAATGCTTTATTTCTGGGCAGGCAGTTAAACTATCCAGTTGCTCTTGAAGGAGCTTTAAAATTGAAGGAAATATCATATATTCATGCAGAGGGTTATCCTGCAGCTGAGATGAAACATGGTCCTATTGCATTAATAGATGAGAAGATGCCTACAATAATTATTGCAACCGAAGAAGATTTTATCTATGATAAAATAGTGTCTAATATCGAGGAGATAAAGGCGCGTAAGGGTAGGGTAATAGTTATTGCTGTCAGGGGAAACAAAAATATAAAAGAATTGAGTGATTCTGTTATTTATGTTCCAAAAACTATAGATAT
>VSIX01000055.1 GCA_008086245.1 Candidatus Mcinerneyibacterium aminivorans | reverse complement strand
TATCTCTTATGAGTTACATGGATGGTTTCACTTATAAACAGTGTTAATCTGCGTCCATCTGCGTCAGGTGTTTTTATTATTTGTAAATTCTTTTTTCTGAGGTACAAACTACCCTGAAGTATTAGGGGATTCTGTTGTCAGTAATCTGTATGTTTTATGCCTTGAAGGAATTACTTGTAAGAACTTTCGATTTTGCCCTTTCTTACTGGCCAGACTTGACTGAAATTTTCAATTGTATTATCTGGTTCTGAATCTAGAAATTATTTTTGATAATTTCTCTCGTCAGGAATTTTCATTACTTATGTGTTTCAATTATGCATATTCCGGGTGAAGCGAAGTGAAATCCCGGAATCTTCTTGTATAACATTTAATTTTTTACTTAGACTTAAACTTTAGCTTGAACTAAAAAATTAGCTCTGCTAATTTTTTGTATCTGGTTCTGGTTCTAGTTCTAGTTCTAAAATCTCGTAAGAGATTTTCCATGTGCCGGAATCTTCTAACATAGCTTTTAAAGTGTTTACTTCGAAGGGGTTGCATTTAAACTATTCACTATTTACTTTTTACTATTTACTAAAAATCTCGAAGAAATTTTTATTTCTTCAAAGGAATTAGATTTAAATTTTTTACTTAGACTTAAACTTTAACTTAAACTAAAAATTGCGACAGCAATTTTTATATCTTGATAAAATTTCCATTTTTGGCTATTATAAAAGAGCAGGGAGGTAATATTATGAGTGATCTTAAAACAAATTATATGGGACTGGAATTAAAAAATCCTTTTGTAATTGGGAGTTCGGGATTAACGAGCAATTTAGATGACCTTAAAAAATGTGAAGACAACAATGCTTCAGCGGTGGTGCTCAAATCTCTTTTTCAGGAACAATTTATTAAAAAAAGCCAGGAAATAGAAGGTTATTTAAATTACTCACATTACGAAGAGGTATATGACTATATAAGAAATACAACCGATAACTTTGGCCAGCAGAACTACTTAAAGCTAATTGAAAATGCTAAGAAAAAACTGGATATCCCGGTGATAGCGAGTATTAACTGCACCTCTACTAAGGGATGGCTGAAATATGCAGAACACATCGAGGAAGCAGGTGCTGATGGGCTGGAATTAAATATTTCCTTTTTGCCAACAGATGTTGAAATAGATAGCAATTTTGTTGAATCAAAATATATTGAGATTCTGAAAAAGGTTAAGAATAAAATCGATCTGCCAATTGCATTAAAAATAGGTCCTTACTTTACGGCTTTTAAAAATTTTGCTGATAAATTAAGCGTTAGAGGTGCCGATGCACTGGTATTATTCAATAGATTTTATCAGTTTGATATAGATATTGAGAATCTTTCTTTAAAAGCGGGAAATCATTTAAGCAGTTCAGATGATCTTTCCACCTCACTTAGATGGATTGCTCTACTATCTGCCGAAATTGAGAATGATTTTGCAGCAACAACCGGTGTTCATCATGGACCTGATGCCGTTAAACAGCTACTGGCAGGAGCAAAAGTTGTTCAATTATGTTCAACAATTTATAAAAATGGTTTTGAACAGATTAATAGTATCAAAAATTTCCTCGAAAGCTGGATGGATAGACATGGATATAAAAGTATTAACCAATTCAGGGGACTTTTAAATCAATCGGAGAGTGAGTATCCCCAGGAATATGAAAGAATGCAGTATATAGAGGCTCTAACAAAGGAAAAGAATATAAAATGATTTATATATTAATAATAATTTTAGTATTGATAGCGGCAGCAGAATTTTATTATCTTTTAAAGTTTAAAAAGAAGTATGAAAACGAAAAAAAGAATGAGAAAAGCATTCAGATAAGTGAAGATGATATAGTTATAACTAAAGCATTGGATAACGGGAATGTTAAAGCATATATTACAATAAAGGTAAATGAGGCTATTGTGTTAAAAGATATGAAGGTGATAGCTCTGCAGGAAGAAGATGGGAAAGAAAAGCTAAAAATAGAAGTTCCTGCAAGGATTACCAATAAAGGGCATCTTCTGGATATTTATAAGTTTATTGATTATGATTTCAGACAAAAGCTGTTTGATACAATACTGAAGAAATATAAGAATCTGTAAAAATTGGTCTGTAATTATTTACAGCAACGGAAGCACCTCATATAAATAAAAAAATCCAGGTTATGAGGGTGTAAAACCAATTTTGAATTGCGAATTGCTAATGGCTAATGGCGAATTGGAAATAGAGAGCCTAATATGTCAGGGTAGTTTGTACCTTTCGAAACATTGAAATCAGCAAACCAATTT
>VSIX01000054.1 GCA_008086245.1 Candidatus Mcinerneyibacterium aminivorans | reverse complement strand
TCAAATTACCTATTTAATTTTTAATGTACTTTTCTTATAAAATTATGTAGTTATAAAGTAAGTGCTGGTCCGTGTCTGTATTTTGTTTTTCTATTTTAAAAGTACAAACTATCCTGAAACATACCGCAGAATACAAATAGCTGACAACAAGAACTACTTTGTGATAGGATTAAGTATTTTTCCAAACCTCGAATATGGAGAAATCGTATTACGAAAACCATGAAAAGTTTTTATAAATACGGAATTAACACAAATTCACACGAATTAAAAAAATATATTTCAAATATGTATTATATATACATTAATATTTTTAAACATTCTCAAGTTTTTATATGCAAGCTCAATCTTAATCTAAAATTGGGGAATCAATTTTCTTTTCTTCTAAGGTATTAGATTTACTATTTATTTCTTATACTAATACTCAAACTTATACTAAAATTTGCTTTGCAAATTTTAATTATCTCTCCCACATTCCCAGAATCCTTCTTGTACCCCAGAGACTATTAATTTCATAGACAACAATTACCTTTTCATAAATATCTATAAAATTAAACGAATTACCGTGTACACTTCTCTGATATACACTGCTTATTGAATTAGCATTAACAATTATTGAACCTTCTATTTTTAAAGCATACGCATGAGAAGAAGTTCCGGTTAAAACGAGAGATATACTATTATCAACTATATTTTTTAGCAGGTCCCCGCTATCTTCAAGCAGACCTTTCTCCCTGGAATGAAGAATAGGCATTACATTGTGATGTAAAAATAAGCATTTCATTTCATTTTCATTATCATTAATTTTTTTAAATAAATTTTCTCTTTCTGTTCTCCCTATAATTCCAATTTTTGAATCATACTGGGAAGATGATATACCCTGAAAAAGAATATTTTTAATTTCATAAGACTGGTCTATTTCACCAAAATATTCGGGAAAAAGATGATATCCTAAATAATTAATATCCCTCCCTGCTGGGGTGTAAATTATTTTAGGTTCAATCTGGGATAAATATTTATAGGCAGTTTCATAATTTCTTTGAATTCCCTCCTCAACTATCCCGCCGCAGTGAATAACCAAATCGACATTTGATTTGTTAATTTTTTTAACCGCATTGATAAAATTAATATATTTAAATTTATTTGAAGTTGATATGAAGGAGTTAGACATATGTGCTATTCTGCATTTTTTCTCACCGAAATCATAATAATATCTTTTGGAAAGACGGGAATAGGATTTCTTAATTTCGGTGTTATTTATTCTTTTTATTGAAACACCAACCTTTTCTTTATCAAACACAATTGTATTATATGAATTCACATCTCCATGGCGGGTTTTTTTATCAGAAACTGTGCCTGCATTTGCAAATACAGTATTTTCTATCTTATAGACATTGGGATAGTGCTTATGCCCTAACAGAACCAGATCAACATCATATCTTAATATTAAATCCAGTATATCTCCAGCATTAGATAAAACATTCCTTTCCCGTCCAGCTTTGGGGGTAGGTACGATATGATGATGTAGTACAAGTATTTTTTTTTCCTTTTGTTGGTATTTTTTTAAATTTTCTTTTATCATATTAAATTTTGTCATCCCAACTCTGCCATCATTTGTATCAGCAACCCCGCTATCTACATAAATAATGACCGAATCTCCCAGATCTCTTACTCCATTTGTTTTACCTATAAAGTTTTTAAACATTGATATTCCACCGCTTCGCTTATCGTGATTTCCGGGAACAAAAATTTTAGGAATATTGATTTTTTTAAATATTTTTTGTGCTTTTTTATATTCCTCTAATTTGCCGCTCTGGGTTATATCTCCTGAATGTACAAAAAGGTCATACCTTTCTTTTTTTAATTCAGATAATGATTTTTTGAGGGCTTCTTTGTGAAAATGTGAAGCGCTAATATGGGAATCAGAAATATGCAGTATTTTCATAAACTTACTCCCGGGAGATAAAAGTTTCAATTTTTTGCCTTTGAACATCTAAAAAATCGGTAAAAGTTAAAACTCCTACAATTTCATTTTTCTCTTTTACAAGCAGGTGTTTAATATGTTTATCAATCATCTCTTTTAAAGCATCTTTAAATTCGGCATTAATATCTATTGTTATAAGATCCCTATTCATAATGTCTTTTACCGGTATTTTGGGACTTTTACCCTCTGCTATCACCTTTTTTTTAAAATCTCCTTCTGTAAAAAATCCAGTAACACGGTTATTTTCAATTACAACCAGAGAACTAATGCTAAATTCCACCATTTTTTGAGCGGCCTCCTGAACTGTACAGTCACTTTTAACACCAATAATTTTTTTTGTTACGAATGCACGGATGGGCAGCTCTTTTTTAAAAAATTCTGGAAATTGAAGTTCCATTACAGCTCCTTTTCTAACTTATCAACAATATCCTCAAGGATAGTTTTCATTGTTTTTTCAAAATTTACATTTTTTATAACAGGTATTTTTCTTTTTTTTGCTCGCCTAATAATATAATTCTGTAATTTCCTAATATCATCAATTTCTTTAATATACTTGTTTGGATCTCTTAAGCTATCTTCCTCTCTGGAATAAAAATTTCTTATATGTTCTTCAGTTTTAGGTACATCCAAAATATAATGAAAGACAACACCCTTATTTTCTATGATTTTTCTATTTAAAAAACCGGGAACAATATGAACACCATTTATTACCATATTTAAACCTTCTTTAATCCCTCTCTTTAACACAGAAGAAACCCCCTGGCTTACCAAACTTATCTGCTGTTCAAACCCATATATTAATTTATCCTGTACCAGCGAGGTTTCGATTTTTTCCCCTGCTTTAAAGGAGGATTCATGCAGGGTGGGTACTAAGTTTGAGGTTAGAATCGATCTCATTATTTCTCTTATTGTATCTGTACCGATAACCCTGTTGATACCCAATCTGTGTCCTATTGCAGAGGATATTGTAGATTTTCCCACCCCTGATCCTCCTCCAATTAGTATAAAAATAGGTTTTTTGAAATATTTCATCTGTCTGCTTACCCTAAAGTATTTTTCTTCTAATATCCTTCCTCTTTTTTGAAGCTCCTTTGATATTTTTTTAACTAACTCCTGTGATTCTATTTTTTTGATGTTTCTATCTACCAGATTTTTTTTAATAGACCTAACTATATCATAGGACCCTTCTACTGAAATACCTGACCTGGTTAAAGATCTCGACATAATTCCTCTGGAAAAGGGATACTTCTTTCCATCATTTTTAATTACAAAAATTTCTTCCATATTACTTCTTTCTTTTAGCTCTTTCTCCAATATTTAAAATAGCTTCATTTAAATTTTTTATATCTCCCCCTGTTAACTTCATTTCATTATGCATGAATATAATATCCACATCCATTTTTTCAGCCTTTTTCGCGGCGACATCAATAGATGCAGCTTTAATTTCTGTTAATAAAATATCACATTCATCAAGATTTTTATCAAGGTCTTTCCTTAATTTTTCCCGATTTGATAAATGTTTGGAATATCCAACCACTTCACAGCTGTATTGCTTCTCCAAATAATTTAAAATTTTATCCCTAATTTTCCCCGGAGCAGTAGTTGCTACAAAAACTTTTTTCTTTCTGATATTTCCAAGCGGCTGCGGTCTAAATTTGGTTAAAGCTATATCCACATCGGGATTAACCTTTTTGATACTTTTATAAACTTCCTCAACTTTTTGCTCATCAGCAATAGGTTCCTCACACATGGTTACAATAACAAGATCCGCAAGCATCAGCCTATACTGTCCCATATAACCAGATATTTTTCTTAATGACTGTCCCGCTCCAACAAGAACAATATTTTGATCGGTTCTGACAGGTGGCAGGGTGGAACCCGAACCCTCCATTATAACGAATTTGTTTTTAAGAGAATTGGTAAGCTTAGCTCCTTTAATTACATTTGAAACAAAGGGATTTCCGGCAAACCCTCCACCACATCTTCTGCATCCAACTGTTGAGACACCTGCCAATAGAGCATCTTCCCAGTAATCCGAAGCTGCATGCTGTCCCTTTTCTACGACTTCAAGAAGTGTCTTTGCTGAGATATCAATCTTTTCAATATTAATGTACTCCGGTTTTTCGGGACCTCCCCGCCCCATACAAACTATTACGGGATCAAAGCTTTTATTTTTCAATAATCTGGCAACTGTAACTCCTACAGCAGTTTTCCCTATTCGTTTGCCGGTTCCAATTATAGACAAACTCGGTTTTTTTAATATTTTTGAGCGCTGTGGTGGCTGAAAAAAGAAATCTGAACCTAAATAGGATTTTTCATACTTTAAAGATAAAGATGCCATTTTCAATCTCCTGGAGTAATCAAGTACCGGTTCATCGGATAAATCAACTACAATATCTAACTCTTTTGTTTTCAATATCTCTTCAAAAAGTTCAAAATCTATTTTTTTATTTTTCTCAGATTTATAAATTCTATAATCAATTCTTTTACTTTTTAACTCTTCAAACGCATTTTCAACCTTCTCGGTACCCCCTAAAAAAAACAGAGCTTTTATAATCCCTTTGTTTTTAATCAAATGATCAAGAGCCCACTTGGTTACAGGAGGATAGTGTTCCCCATCAACCAGGCATAATATTTTACTATTTTTGATAATTCTTTGTAATGTTTTACCGATATGCAATGTTTCGGACATAATTCTCCTTTCCATTTATTTACTGAAAATAAATATTATTTTTGATAAATTGTTCTGTCGATTTTATCACTGAATAATCCGTTATCAATCATTTTTTTTAATTTTTGATTTTATATATTCCCATCTTTTTTTGAAACGTTTTTCTTTTCCATGGGTATTAAATTTAACAATATCTTTACCACTAATTTTTTCGGGCAAATAGTCCTGTTTTATGAGATAATCATCATAATTATGGGGATATTTATAAGATTTAGTATCGGAACCGATATTAGATGGAACATCCTGAATTCCGTATTTATCAAGAATTTCTTTTGCCCTGTTTCCCGCCTCATATACAGAATTACTTTTTGGAGTAATTGCCAGATATATTGCAGCCTCATAGATAGCTAATCTTCCTTCGGGAAGCCCTAGTATTTCATAAGTATCATATGCATTTTTTACAATTCCTAATGCATTTGGATCAGCAAGCCCCACATCTTCCGAAGCAAAAGCAAGCATTCGTCTCAATATTGCCCTCGGATCGATACCCGTTTCAATCATAACAGTTATCCAGTAGACAGCAGCATCAGCATCCGAACCCCGCAAAGATTTATGCAGAGCGGATAGATAGTTATAATAAAAATCCCCTTTGGTATCCTTAATATTTAAGTTTTTATTGAAATGATTTCTAATTTCCTCCACACCCACCTTGTTTATATCAAAATGAAATATTATCTCCTCCAGCAGAAACAGAGCAAATCGCCCATCCCCATCCGCATAATTAATAATAATTTTTTTGTGTTCTTCTCTTAATGTTTTATCAAAATATTTAAGCCCATCTTCAATTATTTGGGTAATTGTTTCATCTTCCAGTTTATTAAATTTTAGTATTTTTACCCTGGATTTTAAAGGCGGAATAATATTGTAATTGGGATTCTGTGTTGTTGTAGCAAGAAGTTTAATTTGTCCGGATTCAAGATAAGGCAGAAAAATCATCTGCTGTTTTTTGTTAAATTTATGAATTTCATCAACAAAGAAGATGTTTAATCCGGTACTGGTTTCTCTTTTTACGGCTTTTCTTATATCTCCTATAGAAGTTTCAACAGCATTGAAATAAACAAAATTTGCATTTAATTTTCTGGCAATTATTTTTGCTAAAGTAGTTTTTCCCGTTCCTGGCGGTCCATAAAATATTGATGAAAATATCCTATTTTTTTCCAGATATTTAGCAATTACTCCATTTTCACCCACCAGATGATTCTGTCCGTAAAAATCATCAATTTTTTTGGGTCTAATAATTTCATAAAGGGGTCTGTTTGAGCTGTCAAAAATGTTTGTCATTTTACTCTCTAACTTTATATTTTACCAGAACACCGTAAACTGAACCAATCATTATTGAACTTTTTAATACAAGGGGGATTCTTTTATCATCATCCGAAATCCAGAGAAGAATATCACCCTTATGCTTAAAAATACCCATAGATTCCAGAACTGGCTTTATCTTAAAGGCTTTAAATCTTCCTGCAGGAACTTCAACCATTTCTTTATCAAGTACTTCTACTTTCAAATTATAGCTTTTTTCAACATCATATACCGGCAGTGAATAAGTTCTGCCAACTTCTAAATCAAGAGTTCTAAAAACATAAAAAGCACTAAGAATATCCAGGGCATTAGGAATAGTATCAATTTTTTTGGGATCGTTTTCGTTAGTAATTTTTTTAACTTTATTTTCCTTTTGAATAAATTCTATATTATCGCTTCTTGTATAGCTGCCCTCTCTTATATCTTTTGTTATTTTAAGAGAATATCCATTATTATAATCAAGATAGGATTGTATGATATCATTCACCTTAAACACCCATGAAAATGGACTTGCAGAAGTAGCTCTTGCCTTAAAATGATATGCTTTATTCCCGTTTATTTCTGTTATCGCGGGTATTGAAAGAATTCCTGTTCCTGCTTTTATTCCCATATACTGTATATTAAATTTAAGATATTCCCCTTCCGATAAAAGATTATGGAGATCCACTAAACTATAGGAAATGGGTGTTTTTTCTTTCACTTTGATTTCTTCAATTTCCTTTTCATCCTCTTTTTTCTGTTCTTTTGTATCTATTTTTTCTATTTTTTCTTCTTTTTTTACTGGGGTCCTTAATTTTTCATCTTCTACCGGATAATCCAGTGCAACATTTTCCATATACATAATCTCACTTACAGGAATTGCCTTTAAAAAATACTTTTTCTGAGCTTTAACTTCCTTATATTCATCTTTCTTAATGCTAAAGGAGCTCCCGATGCATCCTGCAAGCAACAAGCTTAAAACCAACACAAAATATTTTTTTCTCATAAACTGGTAATCTTTTCCTTTATTTTTTCAACCTTTTCTACTGCAAGTATTGATTGAGCATAAATTAAACCCCTCTTATAATTATCTCTTGCTCTATCGTTTTCTCCGATTTTGGAGAAAGCATCCCCTCTATAAATATAGAGATCAATTAATCTTGTATCTTCATTTCTATCAAGATTGTTTTGCAGTATGGTCCCCACACCTTCATTGAAATGCTCTATTGCCTCTTCATATTCCTCTTTTGCATATTCATTCAATCCCTTTTCTATACATTCATCTACAAATTCACTTAATTCATCTTCCTCATTTAAACTCTCTTTTTCCCCTCTGTCCCAGTAGTATCTTCTTTTTCTTCCATCTCTTCTTCATTAGTATTAATTTTATCCAGTTTCCGGCCGCAATTTTTACAAAATTTATCATCATAATTAATCAGAATATTACAATCAGGGCATCTTCTTTTTAATTTTAAATCGACTCCGCATTCGGGGCAGTATTTATATTTGGGTTTTACAGAAACACCGCAGCTGTAGCAGTTCAGCATTTTTCCATATTCCAGTGGCATACCGCAATTTAAACAATATTTTCTATTATCTTCATTTGTTGTGCCACAATATTTACATTTCATTTTCCTCCCCCTTTAAAACTTATAAAGATCCTTCCTTCTATCCAGAAAAGAATCCAGCTTGCTTCTGGTTTCGTTTATTACTTCCTTACTCATTTTTATTATATCAAATCTCTGAGATTTATCCATCTGCAATAATTTTTCTCCCCAGGGGGAGTAAACAACTGAATTCCCGCCGAAATCTATATTATTATCATTTCCTGTCCGATTTATAGATACCATATAAACCTGATTTTCTATTGCTCTTGCTTTTGAAAGTGTAAGCCAGTGATCTTTTCTTATTACAGGCCAGTTTGCCGGTAGTAAAATCAAATCTATTCCGTCTTCTCTCATAACTCTATACATTTCGGGGAACCTTAAATCATAACAAATCGATAAACCAATATCCCACCCAAGAAAGCTAAAGGTTTTAATACTGCTTCCCGAGCTAAAATGTTTATCTTCACCCGTTAATGAAAATAAATGTATTTTTCTATATTTTTCAAGCACATTCCCGCAGGAAATAAAATATGAAGTATTGTAAAGATTTGAATTTTCAATTTCGCCAAAGGATCCGCAAACAAATGCCGTAGAAGTTTCTTTTGTTAGAGTTTTAAACTCCTTCAGGACATCTTTAAAGTTTTTTGCTCTATTTTTTATTTTATCCATTTCATAACCTGTATTAAAAAGCTCACCGAGCACAAACAAATCTACTTCATCCATAGTTTCCTGAACTATATTTTTTATAAATTCAATGTTTTCATCTAGCCTTTCAAAACTGCTATCAAGCTGAAATATTCCGACCTTTATATCTTTTTTCATTATACAACACCTCTTATTTTTTATAGTAATCTTTTTTGAACTTTTTGTCAACGCTATAAAAATTACTTTTACTATATTGAAAGCAGAATCAGAACTAGAGTCAGATAAACAAAAATCATCTCTCATTGGACAAAGTTTGAATAATATCCCTCTAAATCAAAACATATAATATAAATGCAAAACTAATAAATGCTTAAATGTTATTTTAGAATAGTTCTTGTTATCTGTAATCAGGATTCTGTTGTCTGTAGAATATTTTTTAAAAAAATCAGAATTCAGAATAACCTAATATTAAAGGAAAATTTGTGACTTTAATAATTATAAAATCAGATACAAATAACACAGGTAATAATAAAATCTCTAACGAGATTTTTAAGTGTTTCAAAGAAATTATATTTAAGCGTTTATCTGCTTCTATTCTGGTTCTGAATCTAAAATCTCGCAGGAGATTTCCAACACACACTCACACTCACACTATTTTACACTTACCCTTAGTCTTAATCGTTGTCCTGCAAAGCAAAATTTTTTATTTTCTCCAGAAATTTTTCCCCGTATTTTCTGTACTTAATCTTTCCTACCCCTTTAATCTTAAGCATTTCTTCTCGTGTTTGTGGAAGAAAATCAGACATTTCTTTAAGAGTACTATCATGAAATACTATATAGGGAGGAATGCTTTCTTTTTTTGCAATATTTAATCTCAATTTTCTTAAAATCTCAAAAAGTTTATTATCCGCTGTAATTTTTTCCACTTTTTTTTCATCTTTTTTATATACTTTTTTATTATTCTGTA
This sequence comes from Candidatus Mcinerneyibacterium aminivorans, assembly GCA_008086245.1. Classification (GTDB taxonomy): domain Bacteria; phylum Macinerneyibacteriota; class Macinerneyibacteria; order Macinerneyibacteriales; family Macinerneyibacteriaceae; genus Macinerneyibacterium; species Macinerneyibacterium aminivorans. Next base: position 30,368 of record VSIX01000054.1, on the reverse strand, counting down.
ACACATCAATGGAATTTTCTTTCAGTTTAAGTATCGGATATTTGCCATTTGTAATTTTTATAAAATCTTCGGCTATCAAAAAATTGATATAGTTTTTAATTTCTTTTATAGTGAAACTGCTCAAAGCTTTATAATTAATTGCTTGATCCAGATTCCTTTCTAAAATATCTTTTCTTCTCGAACCCTTTAGAATACAGGCAATCTTTGTTATTCCGTATCGCTGCCCCGTTCTTTTAATACAGCTTATTATTTTATATGCTATATCCGTAATATTTTTGAAATCTATTTCATTATCACAGTTTGAACAGCTGTTGCAGGTTTTAGGAGGATTTTTTTGACCAAAATAATCAAGAATAAAATATCTCAAACATTTTGATGTATGGCAGTAATCAATCATTTTCTGGAGTTTGTAGTACTCATTCCTTTTTAGTTCCGGTTTTAAATTAGACTTTTCTATAAAATATTTTGGAATTCTGATATCATCTGCTGAATAAAGCAGTATACAGTCGCTTTTCTCCCCATCTCTTCCTGCCCTACCGGCTTCCTGATAATATGCCTCAATATTTTTGGGTATATTATTATGTATAACATATCTAATATTTGATTTATCAATCCCCATTCCAAATGCATTAGTTGCAACAATTATTTTCAGCTTTTCCCGGTTAAATTTTTCCTGGACTGATTTCCTTTCTGCCGGGCTTAATCCTGCATGATATTTTCCTACCTCAAAACCCCTTCTATTTAGATATTTATACAATTTTTCGACTTTCTTTCTTGTAGAGACATAAATAATCCCGGAATCATTTTTATTAACTTTGATATAGTTTTTTATATATTCTTTCTTATCTACTCCTTTTTTGATCTTAAAATTAAGATTGGGTCTATCAAACCCCGTTAAAACAAGCCTGTCCAGATTAAGAAGATTTTGAATATCCCTTCTAACCCTTTTGGTGGCAGTTGCAGTAAATGCTGAAACCACAGGATCCGTATCGAGCACCTTTATAAACTCAGGAATCATTCTGTATGAAGGTCTAAAATCATGCCCCCAGCTTGAAATACAGTGAGCTTCATCCACAGCAACATGAGAAACCTCCACCTGTTTAAGCCGGTTTATAAAATAATTATCCTTCAATCTTTCCGGAGCCACGTACAAAAGGTCATATTTCATATTTATCATTCCCGTTATTCTTCTCTTCTTTTCAGAAAATGATAATGTTGAATTTATGTAATCCGCCTTAATTCCTATAGTTTTTAAGGAATCTGTCTGATCTTTCATTAATGAAATCAAAGGTGAAATAACTACAGTTAAACCCGGTAAGCAGAGTGCAGGAATCTGAAAACTAATTGATTTTCCTGATCCGGTAGGCATTACCCCCAGAGTATCATTTTTCTTTGCTAAAATATTTTCTATTATTTTTCTCTGTCCTTTACGGAAATTTTTAAATCCATAGTAATCTTTCAAAATTTTTTCAGCTTTATTTAACAATTCAATCCCCCTTATACATCCTGCATCAAACTTTTCTGCTTATCTGATGTATTAACAAACACCACTAAAATATAATAAAATTAATAAAAAGTAAATAGTAATTTCCAGTGGTTTTAAAAGAATTGCACATAAAAATAAAAAATGAAATTTTAAAACGAATATTTTTTTATGAATAATGAATTATAATAAATTTCTTTATATCAATCCCTTTAATCCCTTATTTACTTTGATAATATTTTTTTTATTAATAGTGCAAGCTTATTGACAGAAAAAGGTTTTCTTAAATAAGATATATCTTTCATTTCTAACCCGTATTGATTAAGTATATCTTTGGGGTACCCCGACATAAATATTACCTCTATATCCGGATATATTTTTTTAATCTTTTTGTAAAGCTGATAACCATTTAGTTCGGGCATAATAACATCCGTTATTATTAAATCAAATTTTTCTATTGACTTTTTTGCCTTTTCATAAGCTTCTTCACCATTTACAGCAGTAACTACCCTGTATCCCTTTTCCCCCAAAAAATTTTTAATAAGTTCCTGTATCTGCATGTTATCTTCGGCAACCAATATTTTTTCTATACCTTTTAAGTCGATCTTTTTTTTGTTTTTCTTTGAAGTGGTTGATTTTTCAATTTCTTTTTTTTCTGATGGTAGATAGATGTTAAATGTTGCACCTTTCTTTGGTTCACTGTATACATGTATATCTCCGTAGTGCTGCTTTATAATACCGTAAGCAGTAGATAAACCCAATCCCGATCCCTGCTCCCCCTTGGTTGTAAAGAAGGGATCATATATTTTATCTATATTTTCTTTTTCTATCCCTTCCCCGGTATCATGAATTGAAATTTTTACATATTCACCCGGGTCAAAGTCCTGGTATGAAGAAGTATAACTTTCATCAAGCATAACTTCATCTGTTTCAAGGGTAATTTGTCCTTCTCCTGATATCGCATCCTGAGCATTCAAAAATATGTTCATAATTACCTGTTCCAGTTGATTCCTATCCGCCCGGATATTATCGATTTTTGGCTTCAGATTATAGACTATTTTGATATCCTCTCTTACAGCTTTTCTTATAAGTCTTTTAAAATCATCAACTATATTATTAATATTAACAACTTTTTTTTCTAGTTTCTGCTTTTTCCCCAGTGCGAGTAGCTGTTTAACCAGAGATTTTGCTTTTTTAGAAGCTTTAGTGATTTCCAGAAGAACTTTTTTATATTCCTCTGAAATATCTTTTTTTTCACTCAGCATTTTTGTATATCCCATGATTGGCATTAATAAATTATTCATATCGTGGGCTATGCCCCCTGCAAGACGGCCTATTGATTCCATCTTCTGGGATTGTCTAAGCTGTTCCTGAAGTCTAAGTCTTTCTGAAATATCCCGGATAAGTCCTATAAACCCGGTAACATTTCCTTTTTCATCTTTTAAATAATATACCGCCGTTTCTCCGGGAAAACTTTCTCCATTTTTCCTTTTATAATACTGAATTTGCAAAAAAGGTGAATCTCCATAGTTTTGCTTTATTTTCTCACCCAGATCCTCATATTCATTTTTATCCGCATAAACAAAAAGTGTTTTTCTACCAATAACTTCTTCAGGTTCATATCCAAAAAGTTTTGTAAAGGAACTGTTACAGTCGGTAATAATTCTATTTTTATCTGCAATAAGAATAGCATCGCGTATGCTGTTATAAAGCAATCGATATTTTTTTTCACTCTTTTTTAATTCCTGCTGTGCCTCTTTGAAATCCGTTATATCAAGTAGAGATGCAACTCTTTCTTTGGACCCTTTAACTCTTTTAATTATAAAATGGATATGTTTTAAATTATTATCATCATCTATGAAATCGAACTCATACTCATTTGGGGGGTTTCCTCTATTTTCAGTTCTCATTCGGTGATATTTCTCCATTCTTTTTAGATCTTTTTTTGAAACAAAATCGGACCATTTCTTTTTATTTTCTATTTTTTCTTTTGTCAAACCTGCCAGTTCTGCAAATTTTTTATTGCATATTTTAATAACTTTGTCATCTCCGAATATACAAATTGCAGTACCGCTGTATTCAAAAAGTGTTCTGTATTTCTCTTCTCTTTCTTTTAATTCTTTTTTTGCCTTAACTCTTTCGGTTATATCACGATAAATTCCATAAACTATTAATCTTTTTCCCTTCAATTCAACTGGACTTCCAAGTATGGATACATCAATTTTTTTACCGGATTTTGATTCTCTCACTGTTTCAAAAAAAACTTCCTTCCCCTCTGCAACCTTCTCCGTAGCCTCTTCTCCTTCCTCCTTTTTGTCTTCGGGAACAATTAAGGCATTGATTCTTCTGCCTATTGCTTCCTCCGGAGAATATTCAAACATGTCTTCAAATTTTTGATTTATTTTCAATATTCTATCATTTTCATCCAGAATAACAATGGCATCCGGAGATGCTTCAAATATTTTTTCATAATGCTCTTTATTCAAAGATATACTCTTTTTACTAAAATTATTATTTTTACCCATTTTACTCCTTAAGCCAAATTGCTATCCATATTATATATTATAGCATAGATACATATGATAAACAATAGCGGTGTTATTTTGCAAAAATCTTTAAATAGCTATTATTACTGAAAATAAAAAACTATTAAAATCTTTTAAAATATCAGCTAAAATAAATCAAAAAGGAGTAAATATGACTATTAATGAAAAATTAGAAAAATTAAGGGAAAAAATGGAGAAATATAATTTGGATTGCTACTTAGAACATAATGTCGATCCCCACCAGAGCGAATATGTAGCAGATAGATGGAAAACGAGAGAATGGCTCTCGGGTTTTACTGGATCCGTCGGCACCCTAGTAGTTACTTCAAAAAAATCCGCTCTTTGGGCTGATGGGAGATACTATATACAGGCGGAGAAAGAATTAAATGGGTCCGAAATAAAGCTTCAAAAAAAGGGATTGGAGAAAACTTCTAAAGTTCATGAATGGCTGAGCAAAAATTTGAAAAATAATGCCAAAATAGGACTTAATGGAAAAACATATTCGGAAAAATATGTTTCTAATTTAAAAAAGAATATTACACTTGAGGATATCGAATTTATCACCAGGTATGACATAGTTGATGAACTATGGAAAGATAGGCCTGAAATCCCCAGAAATAAGGCTTTTATTCATCCTCCCGAATATGCAGGTAAAACCAGAGCCCAAAAAATTAAAAACATCAGAAAAAAAATGAAGGAAAAAAAATGCTCCCATTTAATAATTTCAACTCTTGATGATATAGCCTGGACATTAAATATAAGGGGAAATGATATTAAATTTAATCCATACATAATTTCATATTTACTAATAGAAAATGATAATATTTCTTTCTATGTTTTAGAAGAAAAAATTGATAAAAAAATAAAAAAGCAGCTTGAAAAAGATAATATATCCTTAAAAAATTATTCTAAAATAGTAAAAGACCTCCAAAAACTAAGTAAAAAGGATAAAGTATGGTATTCTCCGGAAACAACAAACATGTGGATTGTTAGTTCGATTTCTGAAGAAGCAAATAAGTACCAAAAAAGAGTCCCTACAAAACTCATGAAGGCAAAAAAGAACAAAAAGGAACTGAAAAATCTCAAAAACTGTCAAATTAAAGATGGGATAGCAATGGTTAAATTTCTAATTTGGTTAGAGGAAACTATCAAAGAAAGAGAAATCGGTGAAGTTGAAGCGGCTCAAAAGGTAAATGAATTTAGAAAGAGACAGAAATATTTTATCGAACCAAGTTTCTCTCCCATATCTGCCTATAAAGAAAATGCCGCAATGATGCACTATCATGCAAAAGAAGAAAATCAAAGTTTCTTAAAAAACAAAAGCTTTTATCTTCTTGATTCCGGGGGCCAGTACATGGACGGAACTACAGATATAACCAGAACAATTCCTATGGGAGTGTTGAGCAGGGAGGAAAAATTTCACTACACCCTCACTTTAAAAGGACATATCAACCTGGCAAATTCAAAATTTTTATACGGAGCTACAGGTTCAAATCTGGATGTTTTATCAAGAAAACCCCTATGGGAACATAATTTGGATTACAAATGTGGTACAGGTCACGGTGTGGGATATCTTATGGGAGTACACGAAGGTCCACAGAATATTTCCCGGACTCCAAATAAAATCAAACTGGAAGAAGGAATGATTGTTACTATCGAACCTGGGATATATATAGAGGGCTCTCACGGTATTAGAATTGAAAACGATTATGTAATTGTTAAAGATAAAAAAAATAATAGCGATCAGTTTATGAAATTTAAAAATATGACCTACTGCCCTATCGATACCCAACCAATTATCAAAGATCTGCTCACTGAAGAAGAAATAAAATGGCTGAATGATTTCCACAGTAAGGTTTTTGATAAACTTGCAAAACATCTTAACGAAGAAGAAAGAACCTGGCTTAAAAAGAAAACTAAAAAACTTTAAAATAATATAATTTCAATTAATTTTATAAAATATTAATAAAGCATATTTCGGTATCTTATAATTAAGTGTCGAAATATGCTGATTTATTATGATAACCTTACAGAAACTCATTTTTAATAATTTTTTTATTAATATATATAGTTTTAGCTAATATTAACCTAGTTTAACTGGAATAATAATAAGGATAGATTTATGTCTATTAAATTCAGAAACTACAATCCTAATGAAGATTATATACGTGTAAGTAATTTTTTAAAAGAAATATTTGATGATTATTTCAAAGTAAGAAACTGGACGCAGCCAAGATGGGAATATATGCATCACCATCCCTACATAAAAAACTTTGATCGAAAAAAAATAGGAATATGGGAAGATAATGGTGAAATTGTAGCAGTAGTTCATCCCGAACATAAAATGGGAACAGTATATTTTCAGATAGCTCCAGGTTATGAAAATCTGTCAGAAAAAATGATCAAATATGCAATTGAAAATCTTTACAGAACCGGGAACAACAAGAAAATACTGTATGTTTATACCAATCAGCACCAAAAAACACTTATAAAAAATGTAAAAAAATATGGTTTTCAAAAAAAGGAAAAATATTCTGAATCTATGTCTATTTTTGAAATGCCCGAAAAGTTTAATATTTCTATACCGGAGGAATTTGAACTAATCTCACTTGCTGATGAAAACAAACTAAAAAAAATTGAAAAAGTACTCTGGAGAGGATTTAATCATGGAAAAATCCCGGAATATAACATTGAAGATAGAAAGTTTATGCAATCTGCACCAAATTTTAGAAAGGATCTAAATATAGTAATTAAAAATTCTAAAGGTGATTATGTATCCTACAGCGGGATATTTTATGATGAGAAGAATCAATATTCATATGTAGAACCTGTTGCTACAGACCCTGATTACAGAAGAATGGGACTGGGAAAAACAGCTGTACTTGAATGTATAAGAAGAACAAAGAAAATGGGTGCAAAATATGCCTATGTAGGCACTTCAATGCAATTCTACCTGTCTTTTGGCTTTAATCCAATTTATAAAATACATGCCTGGAAATATAATAAATAGAAAATTTTAATAAAAAAACCTAATAATTACAAAGAGGAAATGATTAGAAAAAGCAGAAAACGGAGATTCTAAATCAAAAATAAACATGTGTAAAATTTATTCAATAATAAAGTAATATATCAAAATTTTTTTCTCAGGTTTTTTTTTTATACTTTTTCTACTTATCTAACTATTATTTTGATTCTGTTTTGTCCTAATTGTAATTTTCTAAATATTTTTTAAACTCTATTTGATTCTTTTTTCACTTCTCAATATAATTTAAAAAATCTCATAATTAACCAACATATTATGCTAAAATAATCCTATAATAAACTATAATAATTCAAATATATGTTAAATTTTTCCAATATCAGATAGTTGACATTAACAATATTTTACCCTATAATACCAATAGGAAACATATACCCCCAGGGGGTATAAGGAGGTTGAATATGAAATATTTATATATCGTAGCTGCAATTGCTTTGATAATTTCATTTGTTAAGGACAAAAAGAAAACATTAAAAGGGATAAAAAGGGGCTTAAAAAAATTTCAAAAAATCCTTCCAAAATATTTAATGCTACTTGTAATAATATCTATAGTTCTTCTTTTATCAGAAGACTTTATAATTAAATATCTTAATCAGGGAAACATTTTAATAGGTACTTTATCAAGTGTTATAATCGGTTCGGTCACAATGATGCCCGGCTTTATAGCATATCCTCTTTCCGGAGTACTGCTGGAGAAAGGAGTTGCCTATATAATCATAGGTGGGTTTGTAACTTCCTTAATGCTTGTAGGTGTTGTCACCTACCCTGTAGAAAAAGAATATTTTGGCAAAAAACTTACAATACTTAGAAATTTGTTCGGATTTTTAATTGCTGTTGGAATTGCAATAGGAATAGGACTATTTTATGGGGAGGTACTGTAATGAAAAAAAGAATAATGGAATATTTTGTCTTTTTTGTATTTGTAGCTTTTATTGGAATATCGTTTTTAATTGATTTTAATTTCGGACAAAACATGGGAAGAAACTTTTATATATTTGCAAAAGATATGGTTCTAATTCTTCCACCTGCATTTATACTTATTGGTCTTTTTGATGTTTGGGTGAGTAGAAAAACTGTTGAAAACTCTTTTGGTAAAAAATCTGGAGTAATGAAATACATATATGCTATAGGTCTGGCAGCCACTACAGTAGGTGGAACATTTGTTGCATTTCCAGTAGCAAATGCTTTATACCACAAAGGAGCCGGATATGATTCTATAATAACATATGTAACAGCAGCAAGTCTTTTTATGATTCCTATGAGTATCATGGAGGCTTCCATTTTAGGAATTAAATTTACAGCTCTCAGACTTGGACTATCAATTCCTTTAATAATTATTAGTGCCAATATATTAAAATTTATTTTTAATAAAAACAACTATAAACTTCCCGAAGTTGAGTAAAATTGATAATGTAAGTAAATAAAAATTAAATTAAAGATAGAAAAACAATACCTGTTATATCATTTTTTCTTATTGTTTTTCTTTCTTATAATACTTAATTCTCCATTTGGTTCAAGCTGTACCAGTTTACATTCTGAATAATATCTCACATTATTGGTGCGAAGAAGTGATTTTAATTGCTCTCCGGACATATTTGTCTTTTTAAGATTTTCGTTGAGTAATTTCCCATTTTTAACCAGTACAATAGGTTCCCCATATAGGAAACTGGAAAACTTTTTTGATGTCCGTGCAATTATAAACTCTATAAAAAATATCATTAAAACTACTGTAGTAATGGCTGTAAAAGCCCTAACAATGGAAACTTTCTTTTCGGAATAAATCATCACATCCCCCATAGCTGACCCCAATGCAATCACAAGCAATACATCAAAAAGGCTTAAATTCGAAAGCTGTTTATTTCCCCTAATTCTGATTATTAGGTATGTAAAAAAGAAAATTCCAATTGTCCGGAAAATTACATCCAGTACTTCATTTAAACCTGGCACATTGATCATAAAGCCTCCTTCCTTTAGTTATTTAATTGAACTTATAAACTTTTTAATATCATTAATAAATGCCCAGTTTGTTGGGACACATATTTCTACAGATATTACATTTTTTCAAAATATATCCCTTTTCGGTTTCGTAATTCGACAGGGGCCTGCATTTTTTTTGATTAACAGATCTTCCATTTAAAGCTTCTACAGGGCATGAATCTATACATACCGAGCAGCCTTCAGGGCAAACTGTATAATCAGCCAAATCATCTCCCTGCAGATCTATATCAGCGAGAACTGCTCCAATCTGAATCATATTACCATACTTATCATTTATAAGAAGAGTGTTTTTCCCCATTTTGCCCAAACCTGCTAAATAAGCAGCATGTCTCATTGAAAGAATAGCTCTTCCATATTTATTTTCTGGTTCCCAGTACTCATAAGGATCGTCCGAGGGAAGAGATACAGCATTTATATTATTTTCCTCCAATTTAATCGAAATTTTAATTCCAAGTTTATCAACTTCCCGGGTTAGAACATTATTAACATGAGTATACGGAACACAGCTGGATGCTTTTAGGGAACCGGATGGAAGCTTTTTAGCAAATACTACTACACTTTTACAATCACTATAAATATCAGCCGGATGAAATCCATCAGGTGCATTTTCAAATCTATCTACAGGAGCGATCCCACAAATATCAGCGCCTAATTCATAAACTATATTTTTTATACCTCTTGCCTGCAAAATATCATCCCCTCTAAATTTTATAAATAGTAGTTTAGCAAAAAAAAATAATTATTTGAAGAAAATTAAATAGAAAATGAAAGTTATAAATTTTTAATAAATTCTTTAGAAGTATAAAAAATATTATATCCTGTTATTAACATGCTTGAGTAAAATAAACAGAACACCCTGAAACATACCGATTTTATTCACATTACTTGATATAATATCTATGGGATTACTACCATTAATAATTATAGGGACAATTCATTGAGCTGCATTTGTTAATAAAAAATCACTTCAGCGATTTTTCAACTCCTCATAGATAGTTTCAATACCAAGTTTATAAAATCTTTCTTTTCCATAATTAGAGTATTCGGGGATTTTCAAATTTTCTTTTATTTCTTCTAATTCAGCGTTGTTGTTAATATATTCCTGTATATTTCTTCTCATTGTTTTAAAATATTCCCTCTGTCTATTCAGAGAATTTTTATTATTTTCAATATCTCCATGCCCCGGAATTACTGTATTTATATCCATTTTAGATATTTCATCTAAAGCTTTAATCCAGTTTTCAGTATTTCCTCCTCTTTCACTATCGATATATGGATACATATTATTGAAAATAAGATCGCTGGTATGGAGAACCTTTCTCTTTTTAAAATACACAATACTTATACCCGAGGTATGAGTATTTGGATATTGAATTATCTCAAAAGTTTCATTTCTCAATTTAATAACTTTTTTGTTTTTGAAAGTTTCATTTGGAATAACTATATCAGTATTTTTATATTCTTTGAAAAATTCCTCTGTTTCTTTTAGCTGTTTTTCCATTTCTTCATATTCTTTACTTTCTGTATTTTCCATATTTGCCAACTTAGTCTTTATACTTTCAATATACTCCGGATATCTTTTTTCGGTATTTTCTCTCTTTTGTTTTACAGAAATATTCTCAATATTTTCTTTGGTTTTTTCACTTGATATTACTTTTATATCTTCCGGAAATGCATCCAGTCCCAAAATATGATCATTATGATAATGGGTTACAATTACATATTTAATAGGTTTATCTGTTTTTTCCTTTATTATATTCACAATCTTTTTTCCTGCAGAAAGAGAAGTCCCCGCGTCAACAACTACAACTCCATCTTCGGCAATTAAAAATGCGACATTCCCGCCAAAATTTTTTACAGCATAAAAATCCTCTGATATTTTTACAATATTTTTATTCATATTATCACTCCCGTAAATAATTGTAAAAATCAATACAAAAAATATAAATATAAAAAGCAACTTTCTAATCATTTTATCCTCCTGTATTAGTTTACAGTTTATTATCTCTTATCTACAAAATAATTCAAGTAAAAGTTTTTATCCCGCATTATCAAATTGTAATACTGTAATTATTGATCTATATTCAAATAGTTACTTTCAAGAGAAAGCTTTATCTGTGTTAAATTTATATTATGGATAACAAGTTAATAAAATAGTTTTGAAATATAGCAGTATTCCTGTTCAGGAACCAGCTGATAAATCTTTAAAAAGCCGGGAGATGATAAATTAAATTTAAGTCATCTCCGGCTTTAAATTTTTATAAAAAATAAAATTATTCAAACCATCCTGCAACTTCTTCTTCTGACGGTACTTTTCCTCTTATTTTTACCTTACCATCTACTGCTACTGCAGGTGTCATAAATACTCCCTTTTCAGTAATTTTCTTTACATCTTCCACCTTTATAATTTCTGCTTCAAAATTATTTGCATCTACTACCTTTTCAATAATTTCTACTGTTTTTTTACATTTAGGACAGCCCGTTCCAAGAACTTCTATTTTTTTCATGATACTCCTTTCTTATTTTTAAACAATACTTCCATAAACCAACCCGCTCGCAGTTGCCATTATAACTACAAGACCTATGAATGTAAGAGTTTTTTTGGTTCCTAACACACTTCTAATTACCAGCATGTTGGGCAAACTTAAAGCCGGTCCTGCAAGAAGTAGTGCAAGTGCAGGTCCTTTCCCCATTCCAAGGCCCAGTAATCCCTGTAAAATAGGAATTTCTGTCAGGGTCGCAAAATACATAAATGCTCCCAGAATAGATGCAGAAAAATTTGCAACTATTCCATTCCCACCTACAAAACTGCTAACCCAGCTTTCTGGAATTAGTCCTGCATTAGAGTCTGGTCTTCCCATTAATACTCCTGCTATCAATACTCCCGCAAATAACAGCGGTAAAATCTGTGCTGCAAAATCCCATGTAGAATTAACCCATTCATTCAATTCATGTTTTTTAAACCATTTTATAAGAATTACTGCAAGTGCAACCAGCAAGCCTATAGTCAATGGCCATTTAATGGTATACATAAATCCCCAGAAGCCGCTTATTTCTGCAGGTTTAGCCCAGTTTGCAAAAATCAAGATAAGAACCAAGATTATAAAATAAACTGCATTTTGAGTTCCGGACCTTGTTTCTTTTGAATTTTCACTGCTTCCAAAATCTATTTCCTCAAGTCTATCTTTATCATCCTGTTTGTAAATTGTGGCCATTAACAAACCGATTACTATTGCAAATACCACAGCTCCAATGGCTCTGGCAATACCGAGCTGCCAGCCGAGGACCCTTGCTGTTAATATAATTGCAAGTACATTTATGGCAGGGCCAGAATATAAAAAAGCAGTTGCCGGCCCAATCCCTGCCCCTCTTTTATATATACCGCTGAATAACGGAAGAACAGTACAGGAACATACCGCCAGTACCGTTCCGGAAACCGAAGCCACAAGATATGAAACCCATTTTTTAGCTTTTCTACCAAAATATTTTATAACAGATTCCTGTGATATAAAATTAGCAATAGCTCCAGCAATAAAAAATGCGGGGATTAAACACAATAACACGTGTTCTCTTGCATACTCCTGAAGCATTCTAAAACCTTCAATTATAGATTCCTGAATACCCGTATTTTTAAAAGGAATAAAATAAGCTCCCAAAAATACAGCTATAAAAATAAGCAGTTTTCTAATCTTTTTGTTCATACATCCTCCTTTAATTTTTTTATTAATTCTAATTCTTTTTCTTTTTGTTTATAATTTTTTAACAGTACTTCATCAATACAGTTAAAAAAATTGATAATACATGGTGTTTCCAAAAAGTATGTAACGTTGAGACCGTTCTTTTGAGAATCAACAATACCAGCTTTTTTTAAAATACCCAGGTGTTTGGATACAGTTGACTGCGAGGCATCTAATTTTTCTACCAGCTCACAAACACAGTGTTCTTTTCTGGAAAGCAAATCAACAATTTCAAGCCTTATTTCATGTGCAAGAGCCTTAACTATTTCACTTCTTGCTTCGAAAATTTTATTTCCCATCATTGACTCCTTTTTCAATTTAATCAATTATTTGAGCAGTGTAATATTTATATTTCTTTTTTCTATGACTATATTACTATATTGGAATATTGTTGTCAAGCCTCTTTCTTAATTCTGCTCTCTGTTATCTGAATTCTGTTTTCTATTATCTTTGCTTGGTAATTTGAAATTTGTATTCAATTTAGTTAGTAAAGAAATAAAAAATATATAAATAAACAATATATTAAAGTGACCTTAATTTTGCATAATGCCTTTTTAATCATTATCGTCTATTATTGATTATAAATAATTCAAATCAAATTTATGCTTTGTTCTATTAATTTATATTTTCCCCTTTTATTTTTCAAAATAATATATATATTAAAGGTATATGATTAAACTAGATACGAAAAAAACCCTGTTTCTATTAATTTTATCTTCAATTTTAATAATTATTTCGTTTTTAATAAGCCAATATAACTATCTTCTTTTTCACATATTAATAGAGCTATTTAGTATAATCATTGCTTTTTCTATGTTTATAATTGCCTATAATACTTATGTATTTGCAAAAAATAAATATCTTATGTATCTGGGAACAGCTTTCCTATTTATTGGCTTATTAGATTTATTTCACACAATAACTTATAAAGGAATGGGAATATTTGAAAATTTGGGAGCTAACACTCCAACACAATTCTGGATAAGTGCACGTTATATCGAAAGCTTTTCTCTTTTGTTTGCATTATTCATAATCAATAAAAATATTAAATATAAAAATTATATACTGGGACTTTCCATCATTACCTCAGGTGTTTTTATTAGTATTTTAATTTATTCAATATTTCCAGATTGTTTTATAGAAAATCAGGGATTAACTCAATTCAAGATAATCAGTGAATATATAATTAGTTTTATTCTTATAGGAGTTATAGCTTGCTTAGTAAAGAAAAAAAATTACTTTGATAAAAATATTTTCAAATTGTTAATTCTTTCAGTAATTTTTACTATAATATCTGAGGTCTCCTTTACTTTTTATATTGATGTTTATGGGTTTTCTAATTTTGTAGGTCACATTTTCAAACTACTATCTTTCATTCTAATTTATATTTCTCTAATTAAAATAAACTTAAACAAACCTTATAAACTTCTATTTAAAAATTTAGATAAAAAAAATAAGGAATTGGAAAAGAAGTTAAAAGAAATTAAGAAATTAGAAGGAATAATTCCAATATGCTCTAATTGCAATAAAATTAGAAATAACAAGGGATACTGGGAAAGAGTCGAAAAATATATCTCCGAGCACTCTTTTGCTGATTTTTCTCATGGACTATGTCCCGAATGCCGGGAAAAATTATATCCTAAAAATGAAAAAAAAGTTGATGATGTTGATAATTCGAAGTAATTAATTTATTTTCTATTTAATATCCTAATTTTAACAATTTTCTTAGACTAATATGTCGATATTAATGTTGAAAACTTTATTTATTTTAAAATTTTTTAAATCTTTATTAAATCTTGACTACAGTCAAAACATATACATTATAAATAAGATATTGACTAGTACCCACAAATCTTTTATTTTAATGAAGGGCAACTAAAAGGAAATATGACTTCAAAAAAATGGTACAAAATAGGTTTTATATATACCGTATTCTTATCCATCATCCACTCCCTACTCCACTATTTTTATTTACTGGAGATAATAGATATAGACAAGGGGGGAGATTGGTTTGATCTGGCTGTTTATCCCCTCGGATTAAGCCTTTTTTTAATATTTTCATATTTATACAAATCTAAATTCACTCTTAAATATATAATACCTCCTTTTCTTTTGATAATTGTTTTTATATTGGCCTCTCATTACTACTATGAATATTTTGAAACAATTTTAAACATTCCCCTCTTTATCGAATTGATTCAAAGTATTAATTTGGGCAGCATAATACATGTCATTGGTGTCTATGGTCCTATTCTATTTTTATTTCTTTTTCTCTTTCTGGGATTTATATATATTTCTTTAAAAATTGCAAAACATGCTGAACAAAAGCGAAAAATAAACTGGAAAATATATCTGCTAATTATACTACTTTTATTTGTACAGCCGGTAAGAAACATCTTCGATCCTGCGCGCTCTCTGGATGATAAATACCACCAGGCAAAAACGAGAATAGTTGTTAATGCAGGACTTCCTTTTTATTTGATTTATGACTATATGAAAGTCAGCAATGTTGATTACGGAACCCCCGATCTGGATATTATAAATTCAAGAAAAAATAAAAATAAAATATTAAAATTCAAAAATAATACAAAAATAAAAAATGTTTTCTTTATTCAGGTTGAATCACTGGCTGAATCAGTTATTAATAGAAAAATAAACAATAAAGAAATCGTGCCGTTCTTCAATAAACTGGCCAAAGAATCAATTTATTTCCCAAATTTTTTTGCCAATCATATTGTGGGATCTGCCGATGCAGATTTTTCTGTTTTAACAAGCATACTTCCTAACAGCAATCAACTTTCATATAATTTTTCACTGCTTCATGTAAAATCTCTGGTTAATGTCCTAAACCACAGCAATTTTAATACGGTAGGATTCCATCCTGTAAGGGGATCATTTTTTAATCGGGAACAGGCTTTTAACTATTTGGGGTTTAACAAATATTATCATTATCTTGATTATGAAAATAAAGGCCGCGGATGGTTTGCAAAGGATAGTGCATTCCTGAATCAATCTATACCTTATCTAAAAAAAGAACTTTCAAATAATGAAAAAAACTTCTTTTATATAATTACCATGCAGGCACACGGTCCCTTCAGAAATCATTCGTTTAATCTTCTGGATGAAAAAGAGTTAAATGATATTGCTGCTAAATATGAAAACAAAGATTCAGTTTTGGATTCATTACACTATTTTAATTCAATTTATGAAACTGATTTGGCAGTAAGAAAATTTATGGATAAAATGAAAAATATGGGATTGTACAATAATTCAATATTTTTTATTTTTGGAGATCATTCACCGGAAATAGAAACCAACGAACTCTTCGACCCAAGAAACCACTATCCCGGAAACATTGAAAATACTCCTTTGTTCATACTTTTTCCACGAAAAAACTTCTCTAGAAAAATGAACTCTTACGCCGAACACATTGATTTAGCCCCAACTCTAACAGATATACTAAATATAAAAAAAAGCAAATACTGGCTTGGGGAAAATATTTTTACCAAAAATAAGTTTATTGTTCTTAACAATTTAGATGGTTTCTATTTGAAAAAAAACTTGATCTATATGAAAGAAAAAGGAATCTTCATAAAAAGCAAACAAAAATTTAAATCTTTATCGGGTAAAAAATCAGAAGAATTAAATAATATAATTAATAATTTTATTGAGTTTTCAAATGAATGGTTCTATAACTCGGGCAATTAATTATCTATTTGTTCAAATTTAAACTATGCTGCAAACCACCTTAGAATTATTTTTTCTACTTAACAACAAAATTGGGGGCAACTATTGACTCTCCCCTGCTTGCTATTATATTTTTCTTCCCAAGCCTGGAATACAGCCCGGTAAAATTTTCATTGTAAACGAACAACCCCAGAGTTGTTTTAAATAACTCTTTTTGAAATTTTCCCCCTTTATACCTCAAAGCATCTTTTCTTCCGGGAATGCAAAACTTTTGAACTAAATAATCGCCGGAGTTCAGGGCTTTATTAATTTTTTCTTCCCAATCCTTTCTGCCGTAATCCCTTCCGATATATACCCCTTTTGCTGCATATAAATCCATCGGTTTTAATACATAGTTATCTTTGTTCTGCATTATTTTATTTATCATCTCTGTATTCTCTTTAAGGATATATGTTTCGGGAATATGCTTTTCTATAAAATCTCTTTCAGATTTGGATAGAAACCCTGTTTTCATTTCATTAGTAAGTATTTCAAAAAATATCTTGTTGTGTATTATTTGGGATCTGAAAGGCCCTACCATACAAAATGCTTTATCCCGGTAGGCTTCTATAAAATCTTCAACCTCCTCAATTCGTTTCTCCATTTCCTGATTTACTGCTCTTCTATATGCAAGGTCTATTCTAAAATTTTCATGCCACAAATTGCCATTTTTATATTCAAGATTTCTGGGATCCGCAATAATTGTTTTCAAACCACTTTTCTCAAAAGATTTTTTAAACTCAAGAAATTCATAGGGAGTTCCCAAATTTTCAAAGTCTATGATTGCTACATTGGGTTTTGTTTTAGCCGATTCAAATTGATTATAAATCCTTAAAATTTCTACAACCCAGCTGTCAAACAATTCGGTGTAGTATAAATCAAAATTTTCTCTTAATTTTTTTATAATATCAGAGTCATACATAATTTCTTCTACCGTATTTGCCTCGTTCATTGCTGAGGAACCATCTCCGTTCAATTCACAAAACTTAAAATCCTCATTATAATCATAGAATATATCAAATCTACCAATAGGCACGGGAGTGGAATAGCCCGGATCTATAAGTATTAATTCTTCCATCTTTTTTGAAAAATTAAAATAGTTTCTAAATTCTAAATCATTGAGATACCTTTTTACTACTTTATTTATTATACCAAAAAGAATTTCTAATTTATTCTCAAACAGTTTAATATCATTTTTATCAAAAAACATGGGGTTATATAAAAATTCAATTATATTGCCCTTATAAATCGCATTGGATTTCTGCATTTTTTCATAAACCTTTTTGTAGTCTTCAATATATTTATCTTCTTCATTTTTAATAATATCTTTAAAATATTTATCTATTTTTACTGATTTATGCATTTCTGACACCTCTGATAATTATTTAATGATTGATATTTAACAATTTTTCTTTTTGAATCACAACAGTTCTTAAATTTCTTTTTGGGATTAGTTCTAAGTTCAATTAACTCTTTTATTTGAGATAGACACCTTTTCTCATCTTTCTTTGAACCCCTCAAAGCCCTATCATAGATATCTACTAAAATATTATAAATATTTTCACCTTTATATTCAGCCTTTTTACCCTTTTTAATTATTCTTTTTTCTAATTTTTTCAGGGTGTTAAAATCAATTCCGGCAAATTTGTTCAGAATATAATCTATCATCTTCTCATTATAAAATATGTTATTGATCAATGTAATGTATGCCATATTTAAAGGATAATATAGAGCATCCGCCATTCTGATCTCAATAAATTCCCTTGCCCTTACATGCGGAAAACACATAGACAAAGAATGTTTTATCTGTTTTTTGTTCCAGGTGGATTTTAAAACTTTATAAAGGGGTTTATTAAAAGGATGTTCATTTCCCTCTTTATCAATATAAAAAATAGGAGGTTGATTCAATACATACCTTGCATATTTTTCGAAACCGAAATCCTCATCAAAAACACCGGGAACTATTCCACATCTATCATCATCGCAGTTGTTCCAGATACGTGTTCGTAACATATTTTTATTATATTTTTCATCTTCAAAATATATAGAATTATCAAACAGATAACTTAAAAAGGGACCCAGTATATAGGCTACTCTCATTTTATTTGCAAAATCCTCTTCGGAATTGTAATCAACAGCAACCTGTAAGGAAGATGTGCCTTTCATCATGTTGTGGGCAAGCTTACCCCGTTTGCCCAGATATTCGGACATAATATCGTATCTTTTCTTGGGAACCCAGGGAATTTCATCAATTTTTGTTTTTGGATGATATCCCATGGGAACCAGATAGCAATCAATATCGTCACAAATAGATATTATTTCACCTATAATATCTAAATAAAGTTGTTCAAGCAGTATTATACTTTCCTGGGGCTTTACACTCAATTCAAATTGCGCCCCCGGTTCCAGCGAAATTTCTGATCCGTATTTAGTGCATCCTATTAGATTTTGATCTTCATATTTTGGTTTCCATCCGTTTTGAACAAGTCTTTTTAATATATCTTCAATACCATTTTTCTCATAATAGGAGAGAGCTTTCAGGCTATCCTTTTTTACAAGAAAGTGTTCGAACTCTGCACCAATTTTAAAATTTTCTTCTTTAGTAATATTTTCCTTAAAAAAGTCAATAAAAAGTTCGAGTTGTTCCTTTTTAATCATTAATCCTCCAAATTTAATTCGATTGCAAACTATTATTTTAAATTTTTTACAAATTATTGTTTAATCTATTTAATAATCCTTTTAAAAATCTTATCTCATCATCAGAAAAGCCTTTAAATGTTTTCTCAAGTAAATTATTATATATTCTCTCATATTTATCTTTAATTTTTTGGCCCTTTTTGGTCAATTTTATATAAGTAATCCTGGAATCACTGCTGCATTTCTCTTTTTTAACATAATCCAGTCTAACAAGCTTATTTACCAGTTCGGTCACTGTAGATTTTGATCTCTTTATAGTTTTTGCAATTTCATTCATCTGCATTCTGGAGTTTTCAGCCCTGTACAATGCAATCAAAATGGATCCATGTGATGAACAAATTTTCTTAATATTATTTTTTTTCATTTGCTCGCAAAAATAATCATTTGCCTTTTTTCTTATATTTTTCATTTTATTAAAAATATCTTTATCCATAATACATCCCTTACTTATTTTTATTAAATTTAATACGGTATCGAACTATTGTCAAGGGTAATGACAAAAAACAGACCATCAAATTTTTGAGATCTTAAGAAGCTTTTGAAATTTTTTTGGCAACTTGTGAAATTTTTAATTTTTTAATATATTAGTATAATAGTTTTATTACTTATTTTGTTTATAGACACAAATGATTAAAAACAATTATTTTTAGAAAGGAGTTTTTATGGAAAAGAAAAAAACTATACAGGGTCTTGTTATAATAACAGCTTTTTTTATTGCCGTGGCAACAGGATGTACCGCAACCGTAGAAAGAAAATCTGAAAAACCAATATCTGTTTCAACCGATTATCTCGATGAAAGTGTAGTTCTGGCTGCATTTTACATGGAGGATGGAGGCTTTAGCGAAACCCGCTATTATCCAGCAAATATTTTGAGTTCAGCAGGTGAAGAAACCAACGGAGAATATGAAGTAGTTTCACTTGTAGGAGATTTCGATGTTGCCAAAGGAGATACTCACTGGACTGAAAATGTAATTGTTGAATCCCATCCAGCTAAAAAAAATGAATTAGAAGAAGGGATGGTAGTCCTATTTACCCGCTCTGAAAATAATCTTGCTGAAGCCAGGTGGAACAGGGGAATCATCTCTTCAACAGAAGAGTTATATAAAGACAGAGTAATAATTGATTATGTCTGGTATCTAAATAAGGAAGATGAAAGCGACAGACAGTATAATATTCCTGTTGAAAATATAAGAATAATTGATTCTGAAGGATAGGAGTTATCTCCCTCCCTTAAACCCAAGAGAATAATTAAAACTGACCAAAACTAAAAATAAATTACAAATCATTATCTATTATATTCTGAATATTTCAAGCATTTTTTGTAATTTAACTGTAATTAAGAGATAATCATCTGTAAATAATTATGAATTACTGTTGCTTTCTTATACCGGTATTGAAAAATTATTATTTATTCATATAATTAGTAAAATAAAGGAGTTTTTATGAGAAAAAATATGGGAAAAATCGATAAAATTATCAGATTTATTCTGGCGGTAGTTGTAATCATATTAATAATTTTCAATCAAATAACAAATACTGCAGCCGTAATTCTGGGAATATTAGCAATTATTTTTATTTTAACGAGCTTCACAGGAGTTTGTCCTCTTTACATACCTCTAAAGATAAATACCAAAAAAGAAGATGAGGACTAAACCTTAACACTCAAAGTTCTGGTATTGAATATGCACTTTTTATTATATACTCAAGCTAAAGGATAAGTTTTTATCTTCAAACTAATTTAATTTTAACTTATCCTTAACTTTTTTTGTACAGCCTATACTTTAGGATAGTTTGTATTTTGGTTTTAAATTTTATCTTTTCCACCTGGATCTGGGCTAAAAATTTAAATTTGATTAATTTTTCTATCACCCGTTACGATGACATTAATTAAACAAAACCTCTATCACTCATTATGTTTTTTTACAAACACCAGCACTATTTTTCAGAAAGCAGCATCAAATTACAGAAAACCTAATAAACAGCAAAACAACATAACCTACCACCGATAAAAAAGTATCATCGAAGTATGGTCCCTTTTTAAAAAAATATTTTTAACTTAAAATATTTGTTGAAGATATTTAAGTTTTCCCCAATTATTATATACATTTTTCCACCTGTATGTTTTGATAATACCAAAATAAAAAAGTATTTGTTTATCTAAAATTCTTGACTTATAAGTTTTTACTGATAATATGTAATTATTAAAATTGGGTTGGTTGTACTTTGTTGATTATTTTAATACCTAATCATTGTTAACAGATTGTGTCGATAAATGTACAATCTAAAATTCTATTTAAGAGGGGAGTTATTATGAAAAATTTAGGTAAAATTTTGTTTGTGTTTGTATTGGTATTTCTATTATTTTTGGTTGGATGTAAAGCTAAAAAAGTTAATAAGAATATGATCGTTTACGGAACTACAGAAAGTGTTACCGACCTTGATCCGGCTGAAGCGTATGATTTTCACACCTGGGAAATCCTTTATAATGTTTATGAGGGATTGATGACTTATAAACCGGGTACTGCTGAATTAGAAAATGGTCTTGCAGAATCCTATTCTGTTAATGAAAAAGGAGATGAATATACTTTTAAATTAAAAGAAGGATTAAAATTTACAGATGGTTCTGCCTTTACTGCCGAAGATGTGAAATGGTCAATTGATAGAGTTATGAGGCTTAATGGAGACCCAGCATGGTTGGTAACAGATTTTGTTGAATCTGTAGATGTAGTTGATGAATATACAGTTAGATTCAATTTAAAACAGCCCTGCGGTTTCTTCTTAAAACTTGTTGCAACAGTACCTTATTATCCGGTTAATTCCAATGTGTTTCCCGAGGACAAACTTGTTACAAATCCTTCGGAACTAAAAGGAAGTAAGCTAACAGGTTTAGGTGCTTATCAGATGGTTTCATTTAAAAGAGATGAGGAAATTCTTTTAAAAGCAAATCCAAATTATTTTGGAAAAACTAATGTGGATCAAATTGTAATTAATTATTTCAAGGACCCAACAACCATGAGACTTGCATTTGAAAAGGGAGAACTCGATCTTGTATATAAAACGTTAAATCCTTCTGATATTAGAGATTTATTAAATATGGAAAAGTATAACAGCTATAAAACTCCAGGTCCTTTTATAAGATTTTTATGTTTTGAAACTTCCGAAAGTGTAATGAAAGATGCAAAGGCAAGGCAGGCAGTAGCAGCTATGATTGATAGGAATGAAATCTGTGAAAAAGTATTTTTAAATCAGGCAACACCTCTTTATTCCATGATACCTATGGGAATGTTTGCACATCAGGATTCCTTTAAAAACACTATCGGGGATGCAAATATTGAATATGCAAATAAGAAATTAAAAGAACTCGGCTATTCAAAAACCAATCCTCTTGAATTCGAACTGTGGTACACCCCATCCCATTATGGTGAAACCGAAGTAAACATGGCTGAAATTTTAAAAAATCAAATCGAGAAATCAGAACTTATTAAAGTTACCCCTAAATCAGCAGAATGGTCAACCTATCTGAATAATTTTGATAGAAAAAGTATGGGAGCATTCTTGCTGGGATGGTATCCGGATTATATAGACCCTGATAATTATACTGCTGTATTTGCAGGAACTACAGGATCTGCCAGCCAGGGAATTTACTTTTCAGACCCTCAATATGACCGTTTGCTTAAACAGGAGAAAACTGAAGTAGATCAGCAAAAGAGAAAAGAGATCTTTGAAAAACTTCAAACACTATGGACAGAAGATGTACCAACAGTACCTATTTTCCAGGGACGACTATTTGTATTTACAAAAAAAGGAGTAACAGGAGTTAAAATCGGAACTTCTATGACCTTTTATTATAAAGAATTAAAATATGAATAAATAAATATTAAAAGCAGGGGTTCACTCCCCTGCTTTTATAAAATAAAAAGAGGTTATCCCATATGAAAAGAATTCTTAAATATTTTACTATAAGATTGCTTTTAACAATTCCAATGATATTTATTCTTCTAACTCTTATCTTTTTTGTTTTAAGGGTTATGCCCGCAGACCCGGTAAAATCTATGCTGGGAGCACATGCCCCCAAAAGAGTTATAGAACAAAAAAGAAAGGAGCTGGGGCTTGATAAACCTGTTTATTCACAATACTGGGATTATTTAAAGCAGCTTGCAAGATTTGATCTGGGAGACTCAATGATAATGAAACAAAAAGTTATCACTCCCATAAAGGAGAAATTACCTGCAACTCTTGAATTAATTATCTTTGGTTTAATTCTGGCTTTAACCCTGGGGGTCTTTTTGGGCTCCTATGGAGCCAACAACAGAGGAACTAAAACAGATACCACAATTAGATTATACGGCTTAGTTGTTTTTTGTATACCTGCATACTGGATGGGGCTAATGCTTCAGCTAATATTTGGTATCTGGCTTGATTGGCTTCCCATAGCGGGAAGAACCGGTTCAAGAGTACTTGTAGCAAACTTCAACAACACAGGCTTTTATTTAATAGACACCCTAATGGCAGGGAATTTTACGGCTTTTTTTGATGTTCTAACCCATTTAGCTCTACCGGCACTAACTCTTGCTTTAATTTTATCTGGAATATTTGTAAGATTAACACGTGCAAACATGCTGGATGTTTTAAATAATGATTATATTCTGGCTGCAAGAGCAAGAGGTTTATCGGAAAGAAAGGTTGTTTATAAACATGCTTTAAAAAATACACTGGTCCCGATATTAACCATGCTTGGAATGCAGTTTGCCCTATTAATAGCAAATGCCGTTTTAACTGAAACCACTTTTTCATGGCCCGGTATGGCGCGACTTTTAGTAAAAAGGATACATTTAAGGGATTATCCAACTGTACAGGGAATTATTATACTTATTGCTGTTATGGTTAGTCTAAGTTCTTTAATTGTAGATCTGGTATATGCATGGATTGATCCAAGAGTAAAATATTAATAACTGGAAGGATATAAAATGCCAACTACTTTAATTCGGAAATTTTTAAATTATATGTCAGAATCAAAGAAAAAGTATGGAATACAGTGGTGGATTCTTATAATTGGACTAGTAATAATCCTGTTTGTTACTCTCACGGCTCTATTCCCCGGATTTTTCGCTCCTTATTCAGCAGATAACATGGAAGCGGGGAAACAATTAACAGGTCCAAGTTCCCAAAATATTCTTGGGACTGATAACCTTGGGAGAGATGTTTTTTCAAGAATTATATACGGCTCAAAAACTATTTTGGGAGTAGCATTTATTGCGGCATTGATATCTTCTTTAATCGGTGTGCCTCTAGGTTTGATATCGGGATTTGTTGGGGGATTATTTGATAAAATTCTATCACTTATTATGGATTCTATATTCTCTTTTCCCGGGCTTATCCTGGCAATCGCCCTTGCGGCTATGCTCGGTCCAGGAATTGTAAATATTACCGGAGCTGTCGCCGTTATATATATTCCACAGTATTTCAGACAGGTAAGGGGTCAAACCCTATCATTAAAAGAGGAAGTTTTCGTGGAAGCGGGAAGAGCTATAGGAGCATCAAAATTCAGATTACTAAGAAAATATATATTCCCAAATGTACTGGCAACTATAGTAGTAATTTTCTCCCTAAATATTGCGGATGCAATAATGACCGAAGCAGCTCTATCCTATCTCGGCCTCGGTTTACCTGCAGGAATTCCGGACTGGGGAAGAGATATTGCAATGGGGAAAAAATATTTAGCATCCGGATACTGGTGGATAATAACCTTCCCGGGAGTGGCAATAGTAACTCTAACACTGGGATTTACCATGGTGGGAGAATCCCTATCAGAACTTTTAAATCCAAAGTTGAGGGATAAATGATGAAAAATATTATTGAAATTAAAAATTTAAGTATTGATTATCCAATATATGTTGGAACTGTGAAAGCGGTAAGAAATGTCTCCATGAAAATCAAAAAAGGAGAGGTTATTGGTCTGGTGGGAGAATCGGGATGCGGGAAATCAACCCTTGGATTATCTCTTTTAAATATGGTAAGGGCTCCTGGAAAGATCATTAACGGGGAAATCCTATATAATAACACAAATATACTTGATATCCCCTACAAAGAACTACTGAAATTGAGAGGCCATAACATTTCAATGATTTTTCAGAATCCCTTAAATTCATTAAATCCTCTTTAT
Organism: Candidatus Mcinerneyibacterium aminivorans; assembly: GCA_008086245.1. Lineage (GTDB taxonomy): Bacteria > Macinerneyibacteriota > Macinerneyibacteria > Macinerneyibacteriales > Macinerneyibacteriaceae > Macinerneyibacterium > Macinerneyibacterium aminivorans. Next base: position 4,978 of record VSIX01000054.1, on the reverse strand, counting down.
AAGGTTAGCGAACAGTTTGTTGAAACAATACAGTCCCACAAACCAAAAATTAAAAAAAAGAAAGCTTTAGAAATGGCAGAAGAGATGTTTGAAAAACTGGGGATAGAAAAAAGCAGATTATATGAATATCCTCACCAGATGTCGGGAGGTATGAGGCAGCGAATAATGATAGGCATTGCCCTAATATTAAACCCAGATCTGATTATAGCCGATGAACCAACCACCTCACTTGATGTTATTGTAGAAGCTCAATTTGTTGATTTTTTGAGGAATCTAAAGGATAAATTTGATGTTTCGATAATGGTAATAACTCATAATCTGGGACTTGTCGCAGAACTTGCAGATAGAATTGCAGTTATGTATGGAGGAAAAATCATTGAAAGAGGAGAAGTTGAAAAAATTTATCATAACCCCATGCATGAATATACAAAGGGACTTATTAGCTGTATTCCTAATGTTAAAGCCGAGCAAAAGAAACTTGTTACCATGCCCGGAGCACCACCTGATCTTATAAATCCTCCTTCGGGCTGCAGATTCTCGCCTAGATGCCCCAAAGCTATGGATATATGCTATGAAAAACTACCCGAATTGAAAACATATGACGGGCATGAGGTTGCCTGCTGGCTATATGAAACAGAAAAGGAGAATTCATGAAAAATATTGTAGAAATTAAAAATTTAACCAAAAACTTCCCCATTGATGAAGGGATTATAAATACCATCTTTGGTCAGAAAACAAAATATGTGCATGCAGTTGATAATGTTACATTTTCCATAAAAAAAGGAGAAGTACTTGGATTGGCAGGGGAAAGCGGTTCCGGTAAATCCACTATCGGGAAATTGCTTTTAAAGCTATATGAAAAATCTTCTGGAGATATCTTTTATAAAAATCAAAATATTACAAATCTAACTTTTAATGAATTGAGAAAATTAAGAGAAAAAATACAGATTGTTTTTCAGGACCCAGATGCCTCCTTAAATCCCCGATTATCGGTGGGTGAAACAATAATGGATCCTTTGATAATTCATAACAAATATAAAAAGGAAGAAAGAAAACAGAAAGTACTGGATATGATGGAAAAAGTAGGCTTGTCTCCTCCTGAATTGTTATATGATAAATATCCCCATCAGCTATCCGGAGGACAATCCCAGCGTGTTGTTCTTTCAAGAGCATTAATTACTGATCCAGACTTTATAGTTGCAGATGAACCAATAGCCGCGGCCGATGTATCTATAAGAGCAAAGATAATTGAACTTATGAAAAATTTAAAAAATGAATTCGATTTAACCTATTTGTTCATCACTCACGACCTTGCAACGGCTAAATATTTATGTGATAGAATCGCCATACTCTATCTTGGAAAAATAGTTGAAATTGGAAGCAATTCGGAAGTATTTGAAAATCCCATTCATCCATATACGAAGGCATTACTGGAAGCGGTTCCGGTACCGGATCCAAAATACAGGAGACAGGAACCATTACCAAAGGGAGAAATCCCCGATGCGATAAATCCACCTCCGGGATGTTTTTATCATCCAAGATGTCCCTATGCTATGGAAATATGCAGAAAGAAACAACCTGAATTAAAAGAAATTATAACTGATCATAAAGTAGCCTGCCACCTGAACGATTAATTCCAGATTCTAAAACTAAGTATTACCCGGATTAAATGAAGACTATTTTTCTTATATTTTTTTCAAATTCAATATTTCTTTCCTTCTACCCTCTGGAAACTTTTCAATTGCATATCTTAAAATAACCCGGGGAATTTCATCATAGTTTTTAACAAGATAATTATCAACAATATCTCTATCTTTATTGGCTATTTCCTTTAACAGCCAGCCTGTACCTTTCTGAACCAGATTTTTGTCATCCTTTATTAATTTATCCGCAATTTTTAAAGCATGGGGGATATATTTATCTCTTCTTATAGAATAGATCATCACAACGGCGGCAGCTCTTCTTACCCATCTATTATTCGATTTCACCCAGTAATTTTTTATTTCTGTTATTAATTTTGAATAATTATAAATTAAATATCCAAAAGCATGCGTGCAGAAATCATCACAACTGCTCCACCCTGTAACATATTTTTGTAACCAGCCATAAAAGATATCATAATCATTTTTTATAATTTTCCCTTTCATTCTATAAACCCACTGAAAAACTATCGTTCTTAATTCTGAATTTCTTTTATTTAGCATTTTTTCACAAAGACGAAAGAAATCGTCTTTCTCTAAATTTTTAATGTAGGGATAGTATTTTTTCCCTACTTTCCTTACAGAAGCTGTTTTAACTCCGTAACTGAAAAAATCACTTTCTTTTAAATCTTTATCTTTAAAAAAACGTTTTATCCCTTTTTTATAATCCTCATCAATATGTTTTCTCAAATCATTTTCGATATTATTAATTAACATATCCCTTATCATTGCCCCCACTCTCATAAAATCCGGCATTCTTCATTTCATGTTTTTAAATTTCTAACAATTTATCTTACCTTTAATTTTTACTCTATTACCAACATATCATTACCGTCAAATTCCCAACCATCAGAATAAGCAACTTCCCAGAAGTACCCATCTGGATCGCTAAAATAGCCGCTGTATCCTCCCCAAAAAACTTTCTGGGGTTTCTTTACTATTTTTCCTCCTGCTTTTTCCGCTTTATTTATTATTGTATCAACTTCTTCCCGGGATTTCGCATTGTATGCAAGAGTTATACCAGAAAAACCATCATTATTTCTATTATCCAAATTAATGTCTGCAGCAAGTTCGTTATATGGATATAATGCAAGTTTAGTTCCGTTATTGTCAAAGAATACTATATCAGGATTATCATCATCTACATAAGTTTTAAACCCGAGGCCATCACGATAAAAATGTAAAGATTTTTTAATATCTCTTACTCCCAAAGTTATCAGATTAATTCTATTCATAATTTCTCCTTTTAAAAGCAAAAGAACATAAATATAGAAATCAAGAAACAGGTAATAAAATTTTAATAATTACCCTTTTTTATTTTGCTTTTTTTTAATAATGATCCCTATAAAACTCCTCATCGGACATTGGTTCTCTATTTTCAATTTCTTTTCTTTTTTCTTTAGTAATAGTCCACCTTGGTAGAAGTCTTTTATTTCCTGATCCTTTTATTATTTTTTTTGTAAGTCTTAAAAGTTCATCAGCCGGCATGTGGACATATGCATTTTTATACTCAAATTTTCCTTTGATTATATTATTAATTACGAGATATACTGTTTCTTCATCAAGTTCTGTTTCTATTTTTTTTAATCCGTTTTCCAAATTATCCAGAATGCTTTTTAAAACATTTTCCGGGATATCAAAATCCCATATCTTTTCTCGTTTTAACTTCATATTTCCCCCCTGTTAATTACAAACTTATCCAAAATTATCCTACTGTTAAAATAATATATACTTTTACATCTGTCCAATTATTTTTTATAATTGATGTTTTAAAATTGTTTTTATGTGTATAAAAATCGGGTAAACAATTTTCAGGTCATTGATTATATTTAATTAAAAATAATATGTTGAAAATTTCTTTTTATGAAGTTACTCCTTTTGAAAATATTCTAAGCAATTATTTATAAACTATTCTTATGTTTTTGAAAAGATATAAATTGATAAAATTTTAATGACAATGAATATCCTGTCAATATGATACTTTAAGAATTAAAAAAAAATCATTATACCCTTTATCTTAGCTCTAATATGTGTATACTTAAATGAATGATTATATTTGGAGGAATTGTATGAATTTACCTAAATTAAAAATTGGAAATCTTGTAGCCAAATTACCAGTTATACAGGGAGGAATGGGAATCGGCGTCTCTCTTTCAAAATTATCATCTGCAGTTGCTAATGAGGGTGGAATTGGAATTATAAGCGGAGCACAAACAGGTTTTAGGGAAAAAAACTTTAGAACCGATAATAATAGAGCAAATGTAAATGGTATTATAAAGGAAATAAAAAAAGCTAGGAACTTGAGCCCGAACGGAATACTGGGAATAAACATTTTAAAAGCATCAAATAATTATTTTGAACTTGTGAAAACAGCAGTTAAGGAAAAAATTGATCTTATAATTTCAGGTGCCGGATTACCTATAAAGCTACCATCATTCGTAAAAAATACAAAAACAAAAATTGTACCTATTATCTCATCTGGACGAGCAGCAAAATTAATAACAAAAGTCTGGAAAAAAAGATACGATTATTTACCCGATGCTATTGTTGTAGAGGGTAAGAAAGCAGGAGGGCATTTAGGATTTAAAAAAAAGGATTTGGATAATAATTCAATAAAACCACTAAAAGAAATTGTAAAAGATGTAATAAATGTCATTAATCCTTTTGAACAAAAGCATAATCAAAAAATACCGATAATTGCTGCTGGAGGAATTTACACGGGAGAAGATATAAAAGATTTCCTTGAAATTGGAGCCTCAGGAGTTCAAATGGCAACCAGATTTGTAGCAGCTGAAGAATGTGATGCGGATATTGAGTTTAAGAAAGCTTATATTAATGCTACTAAAGAGGATATATGCTTTATAGAAAGTCCTGTGGGTATGCCGGGAAGAGTTATAAAAAATCATTTTGTTGAGAAATATACAAATAATAATTTAGACAGTGTTGATAGCTGTTATAAATGTTTAAAAAGATGTAATCCTAAAACTGCCCTGTTTTGTATTACTGATGCTTTAATAAAAGCAGTAAACGGTGATACTGAAAATGGTTTAATTTTTATTGGAGAGAACGGATACAGGGTTAATAAAATTTCAACGGTAAAAGAAATATTTGAAGATATCAAAAAGAGTTTTGATCTTAAAAAAGAAAAATTAAATTCACTAATTTAAAATTCTTTAAATTTTTTTAATCCATTAATCGATTACTCAGGCTGTAAAGAAATAGCAACTAATTAATGATTCTTCAAAATTTTTAGAAAACAGTCATCCTGAATTTATTTC
>VSIX01000053.1 GCA_008086245.1 Candidatus Mcinerneyibacterium aminivorans | reverse complement strand
CATTTAAAAAACAGATTAATGAAAATATTTTTGATATGCACAAAAAATGGATAAAAGCCCTTTTGCAGGAATACTATGATCCGATGTATGAACATCATATGGAAAAAACCGACAGGGAAATCATTTTCAAAGGGAACTTTGAAAATGTTCTTGAGTTTTTAGAATCTTATAAATAATTTTCCATTGTTTGAAATACAATTAGAAATTACATAAAAATTTTTATAAATATATTAGAAAGCAAATGATTCACAGAGGTTTAATTTTGGGTAAGAAAAGAAAAAAAGCATCAATAATATCTATTGGTACAGAGATTATAAAAGGAAAAATAACAGATTTTAATTCCTTTTGGATATCTAAATATTTAAGCAAATTTGGGATCGATGTTAAATTTCATATAAGTGTAAGTGATAATATACAGAATATTGCTGAAGCTTTTAATACTGTTAAAAATTGTGATATTGTCATTACTACAGGTGGGCTGGGGCCTACAGAGGATGATAATACGAAACAGGCCATGGCAGAATTTTTAAATAAAAATCTATTTTTTGATACAAATATTTGGAGAAATATTAATAAAAGATATTTCAAGGGAAGAAAAGAGATTCCCGAATCTAATAAAAAACAGGCGATGAATATCAAAGGGGGGATTTCAATAAAGAATGAAAGAGGAACCGCCCCGGGTTTATATTATAATAATAAAAATACTCATTATTTTTTACTACCCGGTCCTCCGCGCGAAAACAGACCCATGATTGAAAACTTTTTCTCAGAAACTCTTAAAAAAAATGAGTTAATTGGCAATAAGGAATATGAAAAAAAATTAAGAATTTATGGAGTAGGAGAAAGCACACTTGCCGATATTTTAGAGGGGTTGGAAACTGATTGTGAGATTGGTTATTATTTTAAGGAAAAAGCCTGGCTTGAACTGGATATAAGCAACAAGGAAAGTGATTGGGAAGCCAGTAAAAAGAAAGTTAAAGAAACAGAAGAAAAAATTATGAAAATTTTAAATAAAAAAAATATTTTTTATACCGGGGATGTAGAATTAAATGAGAAGGTTTTCTCCTATTTAAAAAATTTAAACAAGTCGATATCTTTTGCTGAAACGATATGTGGAGGGAAGCTGGGCTCAAAACTTATTGAGATCCCGGGGGCATCAAAAATTTTCAAAGGAAGTGTTGTTGCATATTCCGACCGGATAAAAATTGATTTTATGGGCGTAAGTGAAAAGTTAATTAAAAAACATGGAGCTGTCTCGAATGAAGTTGCTCAAAAAATGGCAGAACAGGCAAGAAAATTATTTGGTTCTAATATTGGAGTTGGAGTTACGGGAATAGCCGGCCCATCAGGCGGGAGTAAAGATAAACCTGTAGGGCTGGTTCATTTTACAATAAGTGTAGATAACAAGTGTTATAATTTTCAGAAAAATTTTATCGGAGATAGGAAAAGGATTGTCTATAAAGTTATCAATTCAGTTTTTGTGGAATTAATTAAAGTTTTAAAGAAAACTTTTTATTAATTTAGTGTTAGCATGAGATTGCAAAAACTTCTTAGAGTATTTGAAATACTTTTGGGATTATTAAGCTCAGGATGTATTAGGGTAATCATTTTGAAAATTTCATTTATATCAGGGAATTTTCCCGAAGGCTAAATTAAAAATTTTTGAGAATATGGTTAAAATGATAAAAAAATAAGAAATAGAGATTAATGTGTTTATATGCGTTCATAAATAAATATATTTAGCTATTTGTTATTTTTATATTGGTTCTAGGGCAATTTTTGGGATTATAGTTGTTAGAAATTCTAAATCCCTTATAATTAAACAGGAAATAAATAGAGGGAGAGTTTTATGGAAGATGTTTTTGTGGAGGAAATTTATAAAAAAGTCATTGAAGTACTGGAAATTAAGAAGAGAAAAAATAAAAAAAGACTGGAAAGGGGAATAAAACAGCTAAGAAAAATATGGCCTGAAAAAAAAGATAATAAAAAAAAGTTGGAACAATTCTGTATCAATAATTTTGTGGTTCGAAAAAAAATATCGAAATACATTAAAAGAATTCAGAAAAATTATGAAACTCTATACGGACATTTGAATTCTATGAGAAGGGAAATACTGGAGCCTATTCATATCGCTGATTTGGAGCCACTAAAAATTGATTATATGTTTTCAAATATAAATCTATCCCCTGTGGTTGAGGATTTGTTCTATGAGAAGGAAGTAGCTTATTTTGCTGCTTTAAATTTTGATATGTTTACCTTAAAAGAAAAGAACAGAAAGGGTAAATTCTGGAAGAGAAAAGATTGGATAAAAACAAAAATTGTAGATAAATTCAGATACAGGGAGCCCAAAAAGGTGAAAAAGAAAATTGGGGAGCTGTTAACACAATCCGAAATGTACATATCTAATTATAATATAAATACGAGCATTTTAATTGATGATAGAGGGCATAAAGTATACCCGGATAATAAAAAATTAATATCTCACTGGGGCTTAAGAGATGAGGTAAAATCATTATACAGGGAAAAAAAGGGAATAAAAAAACAAAAAACAATATATAAAGTTGTTGAAAGAATTGTTAACCAATCAATTCCCAAAAAGGTAATTAACAACAGGGATTTAAGATGGGATGTATATACAAATATCTTTAACTCATATGAAAAATTTGAAAAGGATACCAGAAGGTATGAACTTCTTTTAAAATTATTTAAACAGAACAGGAAACTGGATGCTTATTATGATAAAACAAATAATACTGCTATAAAAAGAAATTTTAATTTAAATGTAAAAATCGAAAGAAAAAAAATTATTAAGGAGTTTGAAAAAATCTTAGAATCTGATTTGACGGGAAAAACTGCCGAAATTATAAAAAATGATCTGGGTAGAGATTTGGAACCATTTGATATATGGTATGATGGATTCAAAACAGACCAAACTGTAAATGAAGCCGAACTTGATAAAATTACAAAAGAAAAGTATAAATCATGCAGTGATTTTGAAGATGATTTAGAAAATATTATCGGTAAAATGGGTTTTTCCGAAGAAATGAGTAAGGAAATTGCCGATAAAATAATTGTGGACAATGCAAAAGGTTCCGGACATGCCTGGGGTGTTCCCATGAAGGGAGAAAAAGCACATCTTAGGACAAGATTTGATGAAGATGGCATGAATTATAAGGGATATAATATTGCCATTCACGAACTGGGACATAATGTGGAACAGGTCTTATCACAGTATTATATAGAGGATTATATGCTCACTGGTGTACCAAACACCGCTTTTTCCGAAGCTTTTGCTTTCATGTTTCAGAAAAATGATTTGAGGATACTGGGAGAATCCGAAGAAACCAACGAAAATATATTAAGAAAATTCTGGAATTTATATGAAATAATAGGTGTGGCATTAACTGAAATAAAAATATGGGAATGGATGTATGAAAATCCTGATGCTGATACCGGGAGATTAAAAGATGCTGCAGTTCAAATTTCAAAAGATGTGTGGAATGAGTATTATGCAGAAAACTTTAATGTAGTAAGCAGTCCTATACTTGGGATTTATTCCCATATGATAAATCATCCTTTATATCTGGTTAATTATCCTCTCGGTCATCTTATAGAAAGTATGATTGAGGATTTCATAGATGGGAAAAGCATTGGTGAAGAAATGATGAGAATGTGCAAAATTGGAAGTATAACACCAAAATACTGGATGAAAGAAGCAGTTGGGGAACATATTTCTTCTGAACCCCTGTTAAAAAAAGTTAAGCTATTTGTGGATAACAACTTTGGTGTTTGAAAAATTTATATAATATTATTTAATAATCCGTATTGTTGATTTTTTCCTTTAGATTAATATACTTATAAAAAAGGAGAAATTATGT
>VSIX01000052.1 GCA_008086245.1 Candidatus Mcinerneyibacterium aminivorans | reverse complement strand
TGTCAAAGTTACAATAAACTCCCCATGCAAGGGCCCTTAAAATTCCCCACCCTAATATGTTAACTATCTCCGGAAAAATTAATCCGGAGGTGAAAAAACATGAAGGGGGTAGCAATGTATTACACAGTAAAAACAATGCTTGATCAGGGTAAAAGTATTTCCGGCATAGCCAGAGATCTAGATATTGATCGTAAGACAGTACGAAACATAAGAGATCGAGTTAAAAACGGAGAAATAAAAACGCCAGTGATAAAAAAGCCTAGTAAGCTTGATCCCTACAAAGACATTATCCTGGATTACATAGACCAGGAACTCTCTGCTGTACTTATTTATGAGAAATTAGTTGAAGAGAAAAGAGTTGATATAACATACAGCGGAGTAAAAAAGTATGTGAGGAAACTAAGGGGTCCAAAGCACCCTCACGTCCCTATAGTTTCCCCACCCGCTAAAGAAGCCCAAGTAGACTTTGGCTATGCTGGTTATTTTAACAACGGCACTAAAAAGGTCAAGACCTGGATATTCTGCATGAGGTTAAGCTATAGCAGATATGACTATTATGAGTTGGTGATAGATCAGAGTATTCCCACATTTATCAGGTGCCATATAAATGCCTTTGAATATTTCGGCGGAGTTCCTGAGATAGTAAAGATAGACAATCTGAAAGCCGGTGTCCTTGAAGCCAACTTTTATGAGCCTGAAATCCAGCATGAGTATGCTTCTATGCTTTCCTATTATGGTAGCAGTCCAATTCCATGCAAAGTAAGAAAACCGGAAGAAAAAGGTAAAGTAGAGTCTGGTATAAAATACGTTAAAAATAATTTTCTAAAAGGTCTTAAGACTAAGAATCTTAGTGAAGCCAGGGAGAAACTCAGAGACTGGATGGATAACAAATGTAACAAGAGAGTTCACGGAACCACAAGAAAAGTACCGGTGGAAGAATTCTATAAGAAAGAAAAACCGTGTTTGTTAAAACTGCCTGCTGAGCGTTATGAGACATATGTAGTAGAGAAAAGACGTGTGAACAGATACGGTCATATTTCATTTAGATACAATCACTACTCGGTTCCACATGAATATATAGGAGAAGAAGTAAGCCTTAAAGCCGGCAGAGACATCCTGAAAATTTACAGTAAGAATTACACAGAAATAGCTCTACATCCACTGAATAAAGGTACCGGTAATTTTATCACCAACGAAGATCACATTAATGACATAAAAAAACGGAAAGGAGCCGTCTATTACGAGGAGAAATGCAGAGAGATAGGTGATGGGGCGGTTTCTTTTCTAAACAACTTAAAATCCT
>VSIX01000051.1 GCA_008086245.1 Candidatus Mcinerneyibacterium aminivorans | reverse complement strand
TTATTGCATCAAAATTATTAGTCGATTTTGGGAATACCTTTTTCAATTGTATCCTCCCCTTTTTCTAATTTTCTTCTTTTAAAAAATCTATATTTAAGCACAGTCCCTTAAGCTCATTCACTAAAACATTAAAAGATTCAGGGATACCGGGTTCTGCCGGTGTTTGATCCCTTATAATAGCTTCATACATTTTAGTTCTTCCTTCAACATCATCTGATTTTACTGTAAGCATTTCTCTTAACATATGAGCTGCTCCATATGCTTCTAAAGCCCAAACTTCCATTTCACCGAATCGCTGACCACCAAATTGAGCTTTTCCACCCAGAGGTTGTTGTGATACCAATGAATAAGGGCCTGTTGCTCTTGCATGTAACTTATCATCTACCAAATGGTGAAGTTTCATCATATAAATATATCCAACTACAACTTCTTCATCAAATTCTTCACCTGTATATCCATCGTATAAGTTGGTTTTTCCATCCTTTGGAAGTTTCGCCTTTTCAAGCCACTCTCTTATCTGCTCTTCTGTAGCCCCATCAAACACTGGAGTAGCTATTTTATAGCCAAGCTTTTTGGCTGCCCATCCAAGATGTGTTTCAAGTATCTGTCCCACATTCATTCTGGATGGTACTCCCAGTGGATTTAAAATAACATCTACAGGTCTTCCATCCTCTAAATAAGGCATATCCTCTTCAGGAAGCAGAGTAGATACAACTCCTTTATTTCCATGTCTTCCAGCCATTTTGTCTCCAACAGCAATCGTTTTCTTATTTGCAATATATACTTTCACCGCTTTTATTACTCCCGGTTGCAATTCATCACCCTGAAGAAGCTTTTTCCACTGCTGTTCTCTCCATTTTATAATTTCTCTTCTTTTTTCCTCAATTGTTTCATTCAATTCCTTTAGTTTTTTAAGTTTTTTAGCTGATAGTGCTTTCTTTTCCATAAGCAACTTATCAATTTTCTTCATTTCAATATCTTCTTTTTTCAGCTTTGTTCCTTTTGGACCTATCATATTTATATCTTTTGTTAATTTTTCACCAACAAGTAGATGCTCAAGTAGTTCTTTTTTTCTTTTTTCTACCAATTCACGTCTTAATGATTGTTCTCTTTCTATTCTCTCAATATCATCTTTTCTTTCTTTTCTTATAACATCTTCCATATCTTCTGTTTGTTTTCTGGTAAATACCTTAACATCTATAACTTTACCTCTAACTCCAGGAGGTACTCTTAAAGAAGCATCTTTAACATCCTCAGCTATTTTGCCAAAAATAGCTCTAAGAAGTTTTTCCTCCGGTGTTAATTCGGATTTCCCCTTTGGTGTTACTTTTCCTACCAGTATATCACCTGGTTCAACATAGCTCCCCACTCTTATAATTCCATTTTCATCAAGATCTTTAAGCATCTCATCCATTACCTGAGGAATATCTCTGGTAATTTCTTCTCTTCCCAGTTTTGTTTCTCTAGCCTCTACTTCCAGTTCCTCGATATGGATAGAGTCGAAAACATTATCTTTAACCAGTCTTTCACTTAATACGATAGCATCTTCATAATTATAACCCCTCCAAGGCAGGAATGCTACAAGAAGATTCTGTCCAAAGGCTGCTTCTCCTCCCTGTGTACCGAATCCCTCTGTTAGGGGGTCTCCCTCTTCAACTTTATCACCTACACTTACAATTGGCCTTGTGGTGATACATGTTGCGTTGTTTGATCTTCTAAATTTTTCGAGATAATATATATCTCTTCCCATATTTTCACCAAAGTCAGCGGCCATATTATCCAGATCAATATCATCCTCATCAACTTTAACCACAATTAAATTGGCTGTGACTTTTTCAACTGTGCCCGCTCTTTGTGCTACCTGAATATATCCAGAATCTTTTGCTAATTTTTTCTCTATTCCGGTTCCTACAATAGGTGATTGAGGGTTTACTAGGGGTACAGCCTGTCTCTGCATGTTCGATCCCATAAGAGCTCTACTAACATCATCATGCTCCAGAAATGGAATCAGTCCTGCTGCTACTGATACAAGCTGCTTTGTTGAAATATCTATATAATCAATATCTTCGGGTTTTGCCATAATAAACTCACCAGAACGTCTGGCAAGTATTCTATCTTCAACAAATTTGTTATTTTTATCAAGTTTCACCTTTGCCTGAGCAATTATTTTACCTTCTTCTTTATCTGCATCAAGATATTCATATTCATCTTTCACCTTGCCATCTTCAACCAACTGATACGGTGTTTGTAAAAATCCATATCGATTTTTAGATCCAAATGAAGCCAGCGAAGTAATTAATCCAATATTTTGCCCCTCGGGTGTTTCTATAGGACATATTCTCCCGTAATGGGTATAATGAACATCTCTTGCTTCAAATCCGGCTCTTTCTCTGGATAACCCACCAGGTCCCAAAGCAGATAACCTTCTCTTATTTGTAATTTCACTCAAAATATTTGTTTGATCCATATACTGGGAAAGCTGATGACTTCCAAAAAATTCATTAATTATTGCAGTAACAGGTCTTGAATTTACCAGAGTTTGTGGATTTACTTTATCCTCTTCAGTAATATTCATTCTTTCCTGAATAACGCGTTTCATCCTGTAAAATCCAATTTTTAGGTGATTTTGCAATAGTTCACCAACAGACCTAACTCTTCTATTACCCAAATGATCTATATCTCCAGGTTCAATAATTTCCCAGCGAAGTTTTAGAACTTCTGAAATACTCCGGATTAAATCTTCATTTGTCAGTGTAAGGTCCTGTTTGGTTATTTCATCTGTTTCTTTTCCAAGTACATTATTTAATTTATATCTTCCAACTTCTCCCAAATTATATGTATTTGGGTTGAAAAATAAATCATATATAAGATCCTCGGCCAGATCAACCGTTGCCGGCGAACCGGGTCTTAATATACCATATATTCTAGCAAGGGCTTTTTCGGTGTCTTTATAATTATCAGTTCTTACAGTATTTGCTATAATATCCTGATTGCCTTCCTTTACTACATAAAATGATATTCCATCCTTTACACCCTGTTCTTTGCATTTGTTAAATTCTTCTCTTCTAAATCTGTTTCCTTTTTTTCCAATTTTCTCATCGAGCTGGGTCTGGGCTTTTTCTGCAATAATTGTATTTCTTATATATTTTCTTAATCCCTCTTCTTTTCCATCTTCGATATCAATTTTTCTTTTTTCAACATAGATTGAAATTTCATCATACAAATCAAGAATAATTTCGACATTCTTTTTGGTTATTTTTTCACCTTTTTCAGCAATTAAATCGCCCTCTTCATCTTTAATATCCTGAGCTAATGTCATTTCCTGATAAAATTTTGTTCCAAATTTGTCAGTGGGAACTTTATATTCTTCACAAAAAAGATTAAATATTTGGTCATCTGTTTCATAACCTAATGCTCTTAAAAAGGTACTAATATGAATCTTTCTTTTTCTATCTATGCTGATATACATTATATCTTTATTCTTCTTTTCACGTATAAATATTTCTATCCAAGAACCATCATAAGGAATAAGTCTGGCAGAATGCCTCTCCTTATTTCCTTTCATTTCTTTATTTAAAAATAGTCCTGGAGATCTATGCAGCTGAGATACAATAACTCTTTCAGCTCCGTTGAAAATAAAGGAACCGTTATCCAGCATCAAAGGAATTTTGCCAAAGAAAACTTCCT
>VSIX01000050.1 GCA_008086245.1 Candidatus Mcinerneyibacterium aminivorans | reverse complement strand
GATGGACACCAGTTTACAGGAGCTTTATCTTTATAAGCAAGGTCGTTCTCATAAAATTTCAAAAACATCCACTGCGTCCACCTGTAGTATTCAGGCTCGCATGTGATAATCTCATGATCCCAATCGTACATAGCTCCGATATTTTTAAGCTGATTTCTGATAGCCTGGATATTTTCCATTGTGGATTCTCTTGGATGTATACCTGTCTTAACTGCATAGTTTTCAGCCGGCAGCCCAAATGCATCAAACCCCATAGGTTCAAATACATTATAATCCTGCATTTTTTTCATCCGTGCCCATGTATCTGTAGGACAGTAATTATACATATGTCCCATGTGAATTCTATCTCCAGAAGGATATGAGAACATAACAAGTGTATACATTTTATCTTTATCTTCATTGTTGAGATCTGCCCTGTTCAATCCCGACTGTTTCCATTTTTTTTGCCATTTTTCTTCTGTTTTTTTAAATGGATAATCTCCCATTATATATTACCTCCTTATATTATATTTTAGATCTTTAATTTTATTTTATAAAATTTCAAACAATTTGATATATTAGGAGTTGCTGTAAATACGCCCCGATTGGGGGCCTAATAGATTATTAACAATCTTTATTATTCTTGATTTAAAGATTATAACCTGCATAACACTCCTTTTATATAAACCAAATCTACCATGAATAATAAAAATATCAAGTTAAAAATTACTGCAAATTAAATTTTAAACTATATTTATTTAGATAATCTCCAAATTCATAACCGGACTGAATTATAAGTCTATTATTTTGCTTTTTAACTATATACTTTCTACCTGTTAAACTATCAATGGGTATGTTATTTAAATTTTTAAAATCCTGTTTACCTATTACCCACATAAATGCTTTTAAAATTGACTTCTGTATATTTTTTCTTTTGTAATAGATACTAAAAGAGGGTACACGATTCGAGAAAATAATTTTTCCAATCGGATTAGAATAGATATGTGGGAAACTACCCCAGCCTTTTCTCTTGTTTTCAATCTTGTCCACACTATCAGAAATCTCATAAAATTTCCTATCAGCAAAATTATAATATCTGTAGAAATATAGATTCACCAAAGATAAAAATCTATTTTTATCCCAGAAGGGCCAGGAAGCAAAAACATTTCTTAGCTGCTCATCCTCAAATATTTCGTAATTTAGTTTTCTCAACTCCTCTTTTATGTTATGTTTATCCATTGATTTTTCCCAGCTCTTATATCTTGATATATAGGATTTTTTAATAGATATATTAAGATTATCTATAAATTTTTCCACAATACCTGCTATTTTTTCATCTGTAAAATATTTAATATTTACTTCCTGTGAAAAATCAACAAGATACTGTGCAAGTTTTAAATAATTGATAATTTCAAGGTAGCTGTTGTACTGACCGGAATAAGTTTTTAACCCCTTCCATAATTTTATATATAATATCTTAGCTTTTCTAATATTATTAACTGAAACCAGATAATTTATATAGTTTAACTCCAGTAAATATATTTTCTGCAGATTTTTTGCATTTTTGATATTAAATTCAACGTCCTCCCACTTCACGGTACTTTTTTCTATTTTATCCTCATTTAAAAAATTTATAACTTTCTGTCGGTATTTTGAAGTATTATCAATTAGATTTTTCACTTCATCACTTTTAAAAGAAAATTTTTCAAGATTGCTCCTCGTTTTATGACTTATTTGAATTTCTTTTTTTCTATACATAATTTTTTTGAAACCATCTATTCTTTCTACACCTGCAATTTCAGTCTCAAATCTATTTACAGATTTCTTCTTTTCCGGATAATTAACAATTAGGGTTGCAATAAAGGATAAATATATAAAATTAAATATTAACATGGCAATAACCACAGCTGATTTTAATACCATGCTGTATTCTGAATATCTCGTGCTAAACAATAGAAGCAAAACAAGATAAAGTAGACCGATTAAAAAAATTATATTAAAAGAGTTCAAACCAAAAAGCAACACAAATAATACCAAGAATATTCCTGCTAAAAAAATTGAAACATTTGTTAATTTTTTCATATATTTTCCTTTATCAGTTAACTATTAAAGCATCTATAATTATAGTTTTGATTCAAAATCAATTTCCTGCCCATTTAACATCTCTTCAGATTTTTCCCACAGCTTTTTCTGCATGGCTTTATCCATAGCGATTTTTGAAGGAGATGTCATTCTGTTATTTACATAGTAGCTACCGCTTTTATTTTCAATACCCATAACAAATAATACCCGATTCGCTCCTTCTTCCGGTTTGGTGCCTATAGGCCCCCAGCCTTTTTTTAATAGTTTTGTATTGATATTTCCGGGATCCAGACAGTTTATGATTATATTTGAATTCTTTTCTTTTAACTTAGCATCCATTCTAAAAGTAAACATTATATTACACAGCTTAGAACGGGCATAAGAATCGTGTCCGGAATATTTTTTCTCACCCTGTAAATTATCAAAATCAAGACTGCTATTATGCGAAACCGATGCCACATTAATAACCTTTGGATTATCAGAATTCTCAAGAAGATCATAAAGCATGTTTGTAAGATAAAAATGTGCCAGATAGTTTATTTGAAAAGTTTTTTCAAATCCATCTTCTGTTATTTCTCTTTTCTTTTTAAAAACTCCGGCATTATTTATAAGTATATCAATAGTTTTATATTTATCGTTCAGATGAAATATCATTTTTTCCACCTGTTTTAAGGACTCAAAATCAGCAACAATATAATCAATATCAGTGTTTTTTGTTTTTTCTATTATCTCTTTTCTTACTTTTTTTGTTTTTTTCAAATTTCTTCCGTGAAGCATAATTCTATAATTTTTTTCAGCCAGCTTAAGTGCAGTTTTTTTACCAATTCCATCGGTTGAACCGGTTATTAAAACCTTTTTCTTTTTCATACTCATCCTGCCTTTTTTTAAATAAGAAGAAAATCGAAACATTATCAGGTAAATATTCCTATATACATAATTTTATCAGAATATAGGCTTTTATCAATAGGTAATGAGCCATAATATTATATTTAAAATTTTTTCCTTATTTAACCTTGACAAACTCGCTAATTCTATTTAGTATACCGAAAGAATATATATGCAGTTATTTAAGTCTTTAAATTTAAAAACAAAAAACCTTTTAAAAATTTCATCCTTTCAGATTCTTATAATGTTCAGACGGGGGATGTTCTATACATTTTTATCAATATACCTTAGGTTTGTACTTGATTTAAGCGTTACCGAGACCACCCTATTTGCAACACTTCCGATGCTTGTAAATATCTTCTTTCAAAATTTTGTCTGGGGTAAGGTATCGGACAAATTTCAGAAAAGAAGAACTTTAATTATTTTAGGAGAAGTTCTTGCCGCTGCAGGAACTGTAATTACCTGGTACATTCATCATATAGAAGATACTCCAAGAATAGCAGGCTATGTAATAATAATTGGATTCTCGGTTATAGAAATCTTCTGGTCAATGTCAAATCTGGGATGGACTGCAATTATTTCAGATTTATTTGAAGCTGAAGATAGAGCATCTGTTAGAGGAAAATTAGCCGGAATTGGCGGCATAGGAAGAATTCTGGGTGTTACCCTCGGCGGTTTTGTCTATGATGGTATGGGACACTACTATGAAGGCTGGGGTTTTGATCAGGGAGTATTATTTTTCATAGCCACCGGATTAATGGTTTTATCCACAATACCTATTTTTATGCTTCCGGAGGGTGGAGTTTCAAAAGATGAAATAATTGAAAATAAAATTGAAGATGATGAAAAAGCTGAGAAAATAAAATCCAAAAAAGTTAAGCTGTTCACAATATTTATAATATCTATGGCATTTATCAATTTCGGAAGAAATTCAATAGCAACAATAAAAAGTCAGTACTTTTCACTGGAATCGGGTCTGAACGTATCATCCCAAACTCTGAGTTATATCGTTAACATGAGATCTCTTGCTTTTATTGTATTCGGTTTTTTAATTGGATTTTTAGTACACAAATACAAGGAAGAAAAAATTCTAATGGCAGGTGCCATTATAGGTTTTATTCATTTAATCGGTTTCGCTGAAATTTATAATCTTCCCTCAATGTTTATTAATAATTTTCTGGCAGGAGTTTCACATGTAGTAATACTTGCTGCATCCTACTCTGTAGCTTCGAAATTAATCCCTCCTGTAAAAAGAGGAAGACTATTTGCAATTTACAATGCTACACTTTTTTTAAGCTGGGGAATAGCCGGCACCCTTATTGCAGGTCCTATAGCTGATTATCTGCATCATAAAGGATGGAGTCAGCTTAATTCATATAAAGCGAGTTTTTATGCAGGTTCGATACTTGTATTAATAGGCACAGCTATATTAATTGTATTTTTAATAAAATATAAAAAAGCAAATAAAGCCTCAGAGGCAGTCTAAAATTTAGATAGTTTAAATGTAAAAAGCTCTCTGGATGGATAAAATTCAACTACAGATATTCTATTAACCTCTACTGCAAAAGGTTTAAAATCTTTACTTAGTTCAATTAATGACTTTTTTAAATCTTCTTCTGAAAAATTCTTCCCCAATGTACTGTGGGGAACCCAGTTTTCAGGCAAATAATAGGGATTAATATTGTCATTAAAATCAACAAACTGTTGATTGAAATCATTATGAACCCTCAATAAATACTTACTCACTTTTGGATTTAAATACAGAACTCTTTCTTCGGTAGGAAAATATCCGAATCCAAAAAATCTTACTTCAAAAGGTTTTATAAGCCTGCTAAATCTTCTTATTTCATCCTCGAATCTTCCGGCCAATATGTCACTGTATTCAGCCAGTGAAATATGTGGAGTTGATTTTGAATCTATCATATAAGAGTTTAATTTATTTTCTTTCAGCATTTCCCAGTACGATTTTATCCTATTACTTCCTTTTTCATTGAAAACCAATTCTATCCTATAAGCCATATATGCTCCTCCTTATATCTATTACATAATTAAAACAATTATAGCAGTTTGTATTCATAATATAGCATGAAGTATATGATTTTAAAGTCAATTAATTTAATTACTGATGTTGATTTAGTCAGAATTAAGTATTATCATATATCTATGGAAGGATATGCATTAATTATACTGGCTTTTTTAATACTTTTTTCAAAATTAATAACAAATTTTTTAAATAAAATAAATATCCCCCCTGTTCTTGGATTAATTATCCTGGGGATAATTCTTGGTCCTACAGGTTTCAATGTTTTTCATATAGAAGAAGATTATCACAGATTAAGATTTTTTGCTGACATAGGTGTTGTAATTCTATTATTTCTGGCAGGTATGGAAACAAATTTCAAGCAAATGAAAAAATTCGGAAAAACAACCACCATTATAGCTTTTACAGGAATTATTACACCAATTTTACTGGGATTTTTAATAAGCTATGTATATTATAAAAATTTTACTCTTAGTCTACTGTTTGGAATTATCACAGCTGCAACTTCAGTATCAATATCAGTTAAAACATTAATGGATATGAAAAAATTTAAAACTGTAGAATCAAATATAATTATGGGCTCGGCAATAATAGATGATATTATAAGTATCCTAATTTTGACATTCTATTTTGGATTTATCGACCAGGGGCAATCATCAATTCTATCATCTTTTTTAGAAATAATAGTATTCATAATTTCAGCAATATTTATAGGTATCTTTGTAATTCCTAAAATTTTAAAATTTGCAAGAAATCTCAATGCTGAATTCCCTCTGGTATCTATGGCCCTTGTAATACTATTCTTATTTGCATGGACTGCTGAAAAAGCTAATCTTGCTGCTATATCGGGCGCTTATTTCGCCGGTTTATTTGTGGGAGAAACAAATTATAAAAGAAAAGTTCTGGACGGGGTAAGTTATATAGGACATGCTCTGTTTACTTCAATTTTTTTCATCTTTATTGGGGTGGAACTAAATTTAAAAACTGCAAATATAACTGCTGGATTCACAATTTTATTTATTCTTATAGCAATATTAAGCAAACTCTTTGGAATAGGTTTATCTTCAAAAATGGTTGGGTTCTCGTGGAAAAGAGCTCTTAGAATTGGTTCTGGAATGATTCCTCGGGGAGAAGTTGCTCTTGTAATAGCATCTATAGCACTAACGGGAGAAAAGAATATAAATTTTACTCAATCCCACTTCTCCTCAGTTGTATTTATGGTAATTATAACCACTATGGTAACTCCATTTCTATTAAGGTTATTTTTTAAAGAAAATAAGAAAACGGGAGGTAATTAATTATGCTATCAAACCATATAACCAAAAATCATATATTTTTAAATCCTAAAGTTGAAAACAAAGATGAGCTATTCAAACTTTTATCCCAAAAAGCAAAAGAAATGGATTTAATTGATTCTTCAGAAAAAATGATAGAAGGCATCAGAGAACAGGAAAAATCAGGAGTTATGGAACTCAAACCAAATATTGTACTGCCGCATGCAAGAGGAGAATTTGTAAACGAACTTTTTGTATTTGTTGCAATTTCAAAAAAAGGTTTAAATTATAAGGGTGCACAAAAAAATAAATCCAATGCCGCATTTTTCATAGGAGTTCCTCCCGGAAATAAGACTTACCTTCAGCTTCTTGCTTCTCTATCCAGATTTGTAAAAAACGAAGATCTTTTAGAAAACATCATAAATGCGGACATTAAGGAAGATATATCACACCAATTTAAAAAATTTGATTCCCTTCATATGCAGGAAGAGAGAAAAAAACATGAGGAAAAAAAATATTTTATTCTCCTTTCTATTAATGTAGATATAGATGATGAAACAATTTCTTCCTTTTTTGCCGAAATCGGAATTGAACAAACGATTTCAATAGATGGTAGAAATCTCGATATTGAATCCTCATTTTTCTCAATAATCCCCAGTATAGGCTTTTCTACTAAAAAAGAGGAATACAGCTACATCTATATGGGAATCACTTCAAATGAAAATGCCGCCAATAAACTATACGGCTTATTAAAATCTAAAGATATCGATCTATCAGAAAATAAGATGGGAACACTTGTGCAGCTTGAGCTATTTGACTCCTACGGTGGATACGGAAAAGATATTTTTTAATTGCAGACCAAGCTGTCCCGTAAGTAAGGGTAATAAAAATCAGCATTGCCGATTTTTAAATTGCAGTCAAGCTGGCCCTTAAGTAAGGGCAAAGATGAAAATTGCAGACAAGACTGCCCCACTGGGTAAGGGGCAAAATTAATAAACCTAATTCCTACGAAGAAAAAACTCAAATGTTATTCCTCTGAAGAAAAGATTTAAATGTTATACCAGAAATTTCTTGCTGTCAAATTGTCAAAATAATTTGAAATTGCAGTCAAGCTGGCCCTTAAGTAAGGGCAAAGATGAAAGTTGAATATTTTCCCAAACAATTCCATTGTAGCACCAAATTAAAAGATATACTAGAAGATTCCGGCACTACGCTTACGCTTCACCCGGAATATGCATAGTAAAAACATAAGCAATGAAAATTCCTGACAAAAGAAATTATCAGAGATAATTTCTAGATTAAGACTAAGATTAAGAAAATACTTAAAGGTACATCCAAAGCAGTTTTTGAGATTGCCGCGCTCACTTCGTTCGCTCGCAATGACAAATTAAAATCGCTGTTGCGATTTTTTCAACACACATCGGAACATCGCACAATGCACAAAGATTAATAGTAATCCCTTCGAAAATATAAAAAATCGCTTTCTTTCAAGCTGATAAAATAGAAAGGGCCGCGATTTTGAGATTAAGATTAAGACCAAGATTAAGAAAAGACTTAAAAGTTATACCAAAGTAGTAATTGAGATTGCCGCGCTCGTTTCACTCGCTCGCAATGACTTCTTAAAACAACAATGTTATTTTAAAACTGTCTCAAGTCCTAACCCAAAAGCTTACTCTTATTCTTTATCTTAGTATAAAAATTGCAAAGCAATTTTTCAATTTTATTTGTTCATTGGCAATCACCAATTGTTTAATAATCCTTCGTGATTTTCACCCTCTTCATATTTATTTCACATTTAGTTGTTATATTAAAAACAAGAAAGAAATGAAAAAATAAAAGGAGGTAACTATGAAAAAATTAGTTATTGTATTTGTTGTTATTTTTATGGCCGTTGGTGCTTATTCTCTGGTATTTGCAGATCCAGGTGATTCTTACAACAGAAGAGATTATGATTCCAGAAGAGGAATGATGAGAGGAGATTACGGTCGAGGTGGATATTACCAGGAAGACATGCATGAATTAAGGGAGAAAATTTATGAAAAGTATGAAGACATGATTGAAAACAACAGGGATAAAATAAGAGATATCATGGATAAAAAATATGATCTTAGAAGAGATATTCAAAATGAAATGGAAAAATCCAATCCCGACTGGGGAAAAATTGAATCCCTAATGAATAGAAATCATTCATATTCAGAAGATATCTGGAAAATAAGAAAAGATGAACGACTTGAAATATTAAAAAGCTTAACCGAAAAGGAAAGAGATCTGTATATGGAACATTCTCGTGGATTTTCAGGCAGACATGGCGGCTATAGAGGATTTCACAGAGGATTCAGAAGAGGCGGCAGACATAGAGGACATATGGGTTATTAATTATAAATTATAAATCAAAAATAACTAAATGATTATTCTATAAATGAGGGAGAATTTTCTCCCTCATTTTTTTTTGTAACCTTTTTATTTCTATATAAGTATTGTATACTAAATGATTATAATAATTAAAAGGAGGTGATGGACATGAAAAAACTTATAACATTGGCTTTTCTTACATTATTTGTTGCAACTCTTTTAACAGGAGCAATTTATGGGCAAAAAAAATATGAAAACCTTCCGGGTCCTAGAGTAGCTATAATAGCAGAAAATAATGAAGAACAACTTCAATTTGCAAAACAATTAAGAAACCGTCTTGAGAATCTTTACTACAGGGTAAAAATGTATAAAGAAGAAAATATGAACAAAATAAAAGAACAAAAATACAGCCATATGATATTTGTTCATAGAAACCAAAACGGTCAGGTACCTGATAATATTCAAAGATATTTAAACAGAATTCAAAACAGAAACAGAGTAATGCTTGTTGCTGTAACAGAAAATGGACAGTGGAAAGCAGAAATGAAGGGATTTGAAAGTTATGCCTGTAACAGAACCAAACAAAATATTGACCGAACCTGCAGCCAGATAACTCAAAGATTAAGAGAAAAAGATAAACAGATGGATAGACTTCAGAAAAGAGACAGGAAAAAAATCCATAAAGATGAAGCTACCCAACAACAGCAGCAGCTAAGAGAAAGAGATAAAGAACAAAAAAGAGATAGAGATCCTGCTAAGGAAGGAACCAAACAAGGTAACAATTAATGTTTTTCCCGGCCACTAAAATGAGCCCCGTGCAGAACATTTTTTACTTTTATGTTTTGCACGGGGCTTTTTTTTTCTATCAATTTTTTCTTGACACAATCAATATGTTAGCCTATTCTAAGAATTGTATTGAATACAATCTTAAGGAGGTTGATATTATGATAAAAATTAATGAAAAGGTTCCAAACCTGGAATTTGAAGCATATGTTGATGGTGAAATTAAGAAAATGAAGATTTCAGACTTTAAAGGAAAATGGCTTGTTATGTTTTTTTATCCTGCGGATTTTACATTTGTATGTCCGACTGAACTCGGTGAACTTGCTGATAACTACGAAAAAATAAAAGAATTAGATGGAGAAGTTATAAGTGTGAGCACCGATACTGCTTTTGTTCACAAAGCATGGCAGGACAACTCTGAAACAATCAATAAAATCGATTTCCCTATGGCTGCAGATCCTACAGGTAAGATATCTAAAACATTTGGTACTTATATTAAAGATGAAGGACTTTCTTTAAGAGGTACTTTCATAATAGATCCCGAGGGAAATCTCAAAATTATGGAGATTCATAATAACGATATCGGACGTAGTATTAAAGAATTGATACGTAAAATCCAGGCGGCTAAATATGTTAAAGAAAATGATGGAAAAGTTTGTCCTGCAAGCTGGGAGCCTGGAGAAAAAGATCTTGATCCCTCCCTGGATTTGGTAGGAAATATATAAATTTCAATCCCATACCACCTACTCCCAACCCAATAAAAGGTCTCCCCCCTGCGGAGGCCTTTTTTTATTTTTTTAACCCATAATACTGATATTTTTCCAGATTAATTTTATCATTTTTATTAAAACTAATCCCCTCTTCTTTTAACCTCTGTTTTTGCTCTTTATAACCTTTTCTGGATTTTATTGAAATTCCTCCCTTGGAGTTAATAACTCTGTGCCACGGCAGATTATGTTTTTTTGAACCCGAATGTAAAATCCACGATACAGCCCTTGCTGCCCTGGGGTTTCCTGCCATAGCTGCTATCTGTCCGTAGGTCATAACTTTTCCTTCGGGTATACTATTTATGATTTTTATTACACACTCTGAAAATTCATTCATTGTTCCTCCTTAATATAAATTAATGTATAATTTTTCTAATTCAACTTTTAATCAAAAAAATATTTAATTCATGGATAGGTTTATAAAATAATATTTTGTTAATATATTTAATAACCAATAAAAAAAGGAGGTGAATATGAAAAAATTTCTTTTGTTTTTTACTTTTATGATTTTATTCTCGTTAATATTCCCACAGAGAGATCAAATGGGAATGGGACACATTTCTGAAAGCGATTTTGGATACGGCTACTGTGGCGGTTACGGCCACAGATGGATGCAGAGAAATTTACCCACCGAGTTTTATAGAAAATATGAGGATATGATAACCCAAAACAGAGAAAAGATTGAAAATCTATATGATGAAAAATATGATGTTAGTGAGCAAATTAGAACAGAACTTGAAAAAAGAAATCCAGACTGGGATGAAGTAGAGAATCTAATGAATCGGCAGAAGGACATAAACGATCAAATATGGAAAATAATGATGGAAGAAAATTTAAGAATCTATAAAAATTTACCCTATGAAGAAAGAAAGATGCTTAATAAAACTTATAGAAAAAACTACAGGCAGGACTACATGCATCACAGATAAATGATGGATTAGATTCTATATTCAGAAGGGGTTATCCCTTCTGAATATATCTTTATTAAAAAAGATCAAATAATACTTTTTTTATAAATATTATCAAACTCTTTATGATTCTTTTTCAATATGTCCAGTAAGTTAGGGTCAAACTGATCTGGACTGGTTCTTTCATCACCGTTTAGAATTATATCTATTGCTTTATCATGTGAATAAGGTTTCTTATAGGGTCTTTCAGATCGGAGTGCATCATATACATCGCAAATAGTCATAATTCTTCCTTCTAGTGATATATCCTTTCCCGATAATCCTTCAGGATATCCGCTGCCATCATAATATTCATGATGATGTAAAGCAATATTAGTACCCATTTTCATGACCTCGGTATTTCCCTCCTGTAATATTTTATGTCCTATACTGGGATGTTCTTTAATTTTCTTAAATTCAGAATTTGTCAACTTTCCATTTTTTAACAAAATTGATTCGGGAATACCAATTTTTCCGATATCATGCATTGGTGCTGCATAAAATATATTTATCGAAAAATTTGAATCTCTTTCATGTATATTTGCAACTAATCGGGCATATTTTCCAACCCTTTTAATATGTTCTGAAGTTTCAACATCTTTAAATTCAGAAGCTTTTACGAGTAGATGTATAGCTTCAACAATTCTCTTCTTTAATTCCTTATTTTTTATTTTTAATTCTTGATTTAATTTTATTTTATCTTCATTCAAACTTTTGGTTACTTTTTTCTGTTTTTTAGATAGGTTTCTTATAGTTAACATATTCTGAACCCTTGCAATTATCTCATCCTTATAAACCGGAATCCAAATAATATCTTCAATATAATCAAATATTTCACTTTTTAATCTCTTTCTATACTTTTGCTCAACTATCAATAAAACCGGTAATATCGAAGGTTTCTGATCAGTTTTAGCTTCAATTATTTTACTTTTGTAATAATCAAAATTTAACCTATCTACTATAATAAGATCAAAATTATCATTTAATATATTATTTTCTGTTAATAAAACAATATCATAATGTAGACCAAATTCTTCAACAAACAATTTCAAATTAGTTTTATTTTCAATTGCTAAACCTATTTTCATAAAATCCTTACTTTTTAATTTTAAATCTTATTTTTATTATTTTTAATTGGGGTTCCAGACAAAATTCTTTGCATATTATGTAATGGACTTCCAACTTTTACCCCATCTTTTGTAATTTTGAATTCGCGTAAAGAATTTTCAAAACCGCTTGTTCTCTGTTTTAGAACACCAATTGTTTTGTGTAATTTACTGTCCCATTCTACATACTTTAAAAAAACAACATTATCAGCTATATAGCTAATGCCACTATCTGTTATTTTGAAAACATCTCCCGACATTTTGCCCATTTCTGATATTAGCAAAACAGTTTTGCCCATATTTTTAAGATATCTTATTTTTGCGGTAAGATCCCTTTTTATATCTTCTCCCCTCAGAGCCAGTTCATAACCCTTAACACTGTCTATCATTATCAAATTGGTATTTTCATTTTCAGCTTCTATTTTTAATAGTTTAGAAAACTGATGGGTGGAATATTCCAAAGGTTCTACAAAATATACCTTTAATGTTCCTTTATTAATCATAGATTTAACAGGAATTTGAACTGATTCGCACCTATGTAAAAAGGTTTCCTTATTTTCATCAAATAAAAAAATTACAGATCTCTCACCTCTGCTAGCAGCCTCTTTCATGAATAATGTACCAAATGTAGTTTTACCAACTCCCGCAGGCCCACTTATCAAAGTCGAAGTTCCCTCTGTAAAACCACCGTGAAGAAGGTTATCTATTTCAGATACTCCCGAAGTAATTTTTTCTTTTGTAAAAATTGCAGAATATTTTTTTGGTCTTAATATGGGAAAAACAATAATTCCTTTATGAGTTATTTTATAATGATGCCAGCCCTTACTAAAACTAGATCCTCTAAACTTTTTAATTTTTAATTTTCTTATTTCATTTTCCGATTTAAGTTCTATAATACCATCTGTTAGAAATTGTAAATCATCATCATCAATTTTATTACTAATTTCAGAAGTGATTATAACAGTAGCTTTTTGATTTTTTAAAAATTCAAAAAATGAAAGAATCTGCTTTCTATATTGATAGTCATTATCCATCATATACTGGTACTGGGTAATTGAATCTATAAAAATTTTATCAGGTTTTTCTTTTTCTATAAATTCAACAATTTTTTCTGTAAAATTTCCATTCTCCACTTCTGAAGAATAGAATAAATTATAAGTTTCATCCTCTACAAATACTTCTTTACCAGGAATAAGATCAAGAAATCTTACTCCACTTAAATCAAACCCCATTTTTTTAGCATTTTTTTGTATTTCTACACTCTTTTCTGTAAATGTAATAAATACATTCTTTTCCGATTTGGAATGTGTTAAATAATGAAAACCGAAAGTTGTTTTTCCAATACCGGGACCACCACGGAGTAAATAAATATTTCCCCTTATAAGTCCCCCATTTAAAATTTCATCCAAATCTACTAAACCTGTCTTAACTCTATTACTGCCCAAATTAACCTCCTAAAATTAGACTATATTTTTTATACTTCATAAAATAATTTAAAATAAATGAAGTTCTGTTTGAAAGTATAAAACTGAAAAATATTTCGTACCAATATTATTATACATTACATATCATATTTGTAAAGTAGTATCCAATTATATCCTTTTATAAGTCAATAATTATATATATAGTTAATATTATTAATATATATTTATTATTCAATCAATTGTTCTGTATTTTGATATTTATGATACAAATGTTATTATCACTCAATATTATAATTAACTAATTACAAAATAATGAAATAAAATACTTTTTCAATTAACATTATTATAAACTTTAGATATTTTGCTATAAACTGTAGAATAAATTATATTTTAAAAATTAGCAGTACAAATAAAAATTAAATCTAATACCGGAAATCAGGAACTGATTTCCGGTAAGATAAGATATTTAAACATTGAAAAACCTTGATAAAATTTTCTTTATATCCACATTCACCATATAAATAGATGGAATAAAAATTAAAGTGATTAATGTAGCAAAAAGCAGTCCGTAGGCAATAGCCATAACAGTAGGTACTATCATTGTAGCAGACCCCCCTATACCGTATACTGTGGGCAATAAACCGGCTACTGTGGTTACAGTTGTTAGCACAACAGGTCTGAATCTCTGTTTAGCTCCATCAATTATATCCATAATAATATTTTGGTCGGTTTCAGTTTCTCTGTATACCTGATTAATAAAATCAACCATAATAACACTATCATTAACTACAACACCACTCAATCCAATTATACCGATTATACCCATAAAGTTAAGAGGTATACCGTGTAAATAAAAGGCAAATAATGCTCCTACTATACCGAAAGGAACCGCCATCATAATCATAAAAGGCTGGGATATAGAATTAAAAAGCATAACAAGTAAAAAGTATATAAGAAGCGCTGCCAGTCCAAAAGCAAACAATGCTCCCCTCATGGACTCACGGGTTTCTTTTGCTTCTCCTCCCATTACAAGATCAATATTTTGATTTTTCATGGCCATAGGTCTAAATTTTTTATTTATTCTTCTGCTTATCTGTCTTGAAGTTAATTTATCGGGATCGACCTGAGCATTTATTGTGATGACCCTATCTCCATTGTAATGATTTATGGTATTCTGACTCTCTCTAGTAACCAGTTTTGCAACCTGTTCAAGTCTTATTAATCTTCCCTGATTGTTTGGAACTAATAACCTATTTAAAAATTTTCTATCCATCTGATACGTATCATCCACCTGGACTCTAAAATCAAGCTCATCTTCTGTTGTCATAATTGAAGTAGCAATGCTACCCTGGTAAGCAGTTCTGACCGTATTTGCAACATTTACAACATCCAGCCCGAGCTGTGCCAATCTCTCATAATCAAATTCTATTTTTATCTCTTCTTCTGTACCCTCACGATCGTTTTCGATATTATATACTCCATCGATATTAGAGAGAAATTTTTCTATATTCCTTTGAAATTTAATTCCTTCTTCTTCATCCCTATACACTATTTTAACATCAACTGGATCACCAGTTGGAGGTCCCATTTCCTCTTTTTCAAAAGCTATCATTTCAAAATTCTCAAGTTTTTCAACATTTATTTTACTTCTTAAATCCCTAATAACTTCCTGGGCTATTCGTTCTCTCTCTGTAACCGGTACAAGATTTAAAACTATCTGCGACCAGTTTGTATGATCCCCCTTTGAATCAATTCTTTTTACAGTATGGTTTCCGATATTTGTAATCATAGAAACTCTTTCTCTTTCAGGAACCTCCTTCAATACAATATTTTCAACTTTTTTTGTATATTCTTTTGTTGTTTCCAGAGACGTACCCTCGGCAGCTTCTAGATTAATATATATTTTATCAGATGAATCATCCCAGAATAAAACAAATTTCTGCAATGTACTTCTAGATATAAAAATTGTACCAAAAAATATAGCAATAAATAATCCAAGAACCAGATAACGGTATCTCAATGCTTTTTTCAATAAATATTTATATACATTTTGAAGAAATTCAAACCACTTCTTCTTTTTCTTATTTTTTTTAGTTTTACCCCCGGCAAGATGATTTGGTAATATTACAGTTGCTTCAAAAAAGGATGCAATAAGTGTCGCAGTAACCACCACAGGAAAAACATAAATTACTTTCCCCATCTTTCCCTTTATTGCCATAAGAGGTAAAAAAGCTGCTATTGTAGTTAAAATAGTTACAGTTACAGGATAAAAAACTTTTTTTACTCCCTCTATGGTAGCATCAAAGCTATTCATCCCTTTAACTTTATTTTCATAGATTACTTCAGATATTACTATTCCGTGATCAACAAGCATACCAAGAACTGTAATAATTGCAGAAAGAGTAATAACATTTAAAGTAATTCCCTCAATATACATAAAAGAGAAAACCATAAGCATACTTAATGGAATCCCAAAAGCAGTCCAAAAGGAAGTTTTAAAATCAAGAAAAACCAGCAGGACAAAAACAACAAGTAAAAATCCTAAAACAGCATTTGAAGATACTACATTCAGAAGCGAGGTTATTGATAAAGATTTATCTTCAACCCCCATAATTTTAAATTTTTCGGGAAATCTTTTTTCCGAGTTTTTAATAAATTCTTTAACCCTGTTAGCAGTTTTAACAACATCTGCATTTTCTTTTTTAACGATACCTAAAATTACAGACTGCTTCTGATTTACCCTCACAATTTCGGTCTTTTCTTTAAAACCATCAACAACATTTGCAATATCTCTTATTCTTACTCTTTTTTTCTCGAAACTGGATCTTATAATTACATCTTTTACATCCATAGGGTTCTGGAATTCTCCGATTGTAACTATAGTCTGCTCTTTTTTTACCGATTGAATGCTTCCTCCGGTGGATCTAACATTTCTGGATTTTATGCTTCCTACAATATTGTTTAAAGAAACATAGTAGTTTCTCATTTTCTCAGGAAATACATTCACAAGTATTTCTCGTTCACGATACCCTCTTTTTCTTACTTCAGCAACACCCTCAATTTTTTGTAGATTATCTTCAATTTTATCAGCAAAATTGTATAGTTCTTTTTCTTTTACCTCAGATTCGTTTTTAGGAGTAATGCTTAACCTGAATACCTCCATCTGTTTTGGATTAACATCAAATATCTGTAAATTTTCCACCTCTTCGGGAAAATTTTCAATATTATTCGGAGATATATTTCTATAAACTTCATCCTTTACACTTTTTACATCATCCAGCTCATCATCCAGGGTTACATATATAGTAGCGCTGTTTTCTATTGAAAAAGATGTATATTCTTCAATGCCGGAAATCTGATCCAGTTCATTTTCAATTGGGACTACTGCATTAATCTCAACATCTGATGGACTTGCCCCCGGATAAACAACATTTATTATCATCGAATCCATTTCAACTGTAGGTATAATATCTTTACCAAGTCTGTTGAGACTAAAAATACCAACTGCTATAATTAAAATGATAATTAAATTAACTAAAATTTTATTTTTTGTAAAATATTTCAATAATTTCATACTATCTCCCCTTTACTTTGTTAATGTCATATAATCAAGGTAAAGTTCTATTAAATCATTTTTAGTGGCTATTTTATTCCTTTTCTCATCTGTTATATTGTTTTCGGTATCAAGCAAAAACTGCAGTTCAAATCTAGCCCGTTCATATTTTTCTCTTTCTGTTTCATACTCACTTTCTAATACCGATATATTTTCATCTATATATCTCATCATCTGACTTTTACCTTTTATATGTTCAAGTATTCTGGCAAGGTTGCTTCTATAATTGTTTTTTGTCTCTTTTAATTCATAGTTAAGTCTCTCAATTGAAAGTTCTGAATCAATATACTCACTTTTAGCCTGCTGATTTTCTACAGGAAGATTCAAAGATATTCCAAACTGATAATCAATATCATTCATCTCCGTCATTGAATCGGAAAAACTGTTTTCCTGAGTTTTCAATGCAATATTTCCAACCAGATTAAGTTTTGGAAGGGTTTTATTTTCTGATATCTTTTTTACCAACCCCAGCCTTTCAAGAGATTTTTTTATAATTTCATAATTTTGAGTTTTTTCAAAAGGAACAACATTGTTTTCTCTCTGGCAAAGACTGCAGGCTTCATTAAAAAACATATCAAACTTTTTATAATCCGGTTTATAGCCATCAAGTTCAATTATTACACCTAATTCCTTCTCAATAGTATCAAGCTGCATCTGGTAGTTTAAAACCTGTTTTCTATAATTAATCACCCGGGATTTTGACCTTTCCAGATCATCTCTATCCACAAGTCCGCTTTGAAATTTATCCTCTACTAAACTTCTAATCTGTTTAACATTT
This sequence comes from Candidatus Mcinerneyibacterium aminivorans, assembly GCA_008086245.1. Classification (GTDB taxonomy): domain Bacteria; phylum Macinerneyibacteriota; class Macinerneyibacteria; order Macinerneyibacteriales; family Macinerneyibacteriaceae; genus Macinerneyibacterium; species Macinerneyibacterium aminivorans. The sequence goes on along the minus strand of VSIX01000050.1, from coordinate 4,449 downwards.
TCTAAACTTTCCTTCATCATATCCAGCATCATATTTTTAGCTATCCATTCAAAATATAGCTTTTTATAATAGTTCAACACGTTTCTAATATTAATATCTCTTTTGATCTGTTCCATTTCATAATTAATTCTGGCATTTTCAATCGAAAATCTGTCAAGTATACCCTTTGCATTATACAATAATGGCTGAATAAAACCGATTTCTAATTCTGGATTATATCTATCAGAGCTGTAATCCATACTCCCGTAAACCGGTTGTCCGTTTTGAATTGAAGTAACAACTTTTTCCTCTCCTTCAACTTCAGATCTGGAATAACCCAAAGAGGAATAAACTGAAGTTCCGTAGTCTCTTAATTTTTTTGTTATTTTTGTAGAAAAATTTACTCCCCTTAAATCGCTGTAAGTTTGGTACCCCTTCTCCTTTATATAATTTAAACTACTATCAAGGATAAAATCATCTATTCCCTCGGCACCGTAGATGCTATTTTTTGCCTTTTCAACATCTACCTCATATTTATCCAGTTCGGGTAGATTATTTTTTATTTTATCCATATAGTTCTCATAGGTTAAAATGTTTTCTGCATTAACAGCAGTAAACATTAATATTATTGACATAGCCAATATAAATATTTTTTTCATTTCCCATCCCTCCCTTTTGTATTACCTTCCATTATGTATTTGAAATTTCTAATAAAATTTTCTCGGGCTTTTTTTTCTGTAATATCAAAATACTCGTTCCACTCATCCTTTTTAATAGTATATAACATTATCGGTCCTATAACATTGAACATTCTATTAAAAATAAATTTTTTCTTATCCCTGATCTCTATACCTTTATTTTCCAGTTTTTCAAACAGATCTTCATGCCACATCCTGATAAAATCTCTGAAAAAACTCCATACTTCATCATCCCTGATAATTTCATAAAACATCAGCTTCCAGAATTTTTCTTTTTGAAGCATAATATCAACCATTTTATCAACAAATATCTTGTCGCTATTCTGAAACTCTCCGCTGTTATAATTTTCTACAGCAACTTTAATCATTTTATCTCTGTGTTTTTTTAATTCTGCAAAATGATGTTTAATTATACTTTTTAAAATATCCTTTTTTTTATTAAAATGATAAAAAACAAGTGATTTTGTTATATCACACTCTTCTGCTATTTTTGATACCGGTGTAGCCGAATATCCTCTCTCTGCAAAAAGTTTCTCTGCTTTTTTTAAAATTTTTAACTTTGTTCCCTTTATCTTTTCCATTATCTCCTCCTACAATCCTGACCGTCCGTACAGTCAATATTACACTTTAAAATATTTTTGTCAACATTAAAAACCCCTAACGGGGTTTTAGAACCAGAACATAAAAATTACTATCCTAATTTTTTAGAACTAAACCCAGAAATACAATTGAAAATTGAAAGATGAAAATTGAAAATTTACCCAAACAATTCCATTGAAGCAAACAAATTAAAAGACATACAAGAAAATCAGCACAGCTGATATTCATCGAATAACGAACTTCAAATAACAAATAACGAAAATCACGGTTTTAGCTAATTTTTCAATCCTGTCAGTAGAGATTTTTAAGTTCAGGAATCCTCTATAATACTTTTAAAATCAATTCTTTAAAAGTTTTAACTATTAATTATTTCATAATTTTTGATTTTATAATTATTACTTCAGAGGGATAACATTTAAATCTTTGTGGTATGGAGATTTTTCAGTTGTGCAGTTTTTTACTTTGTACGGTGTTCGTTGCTTTTATCTTCGCTGTCTTTTTGATAAATCTCGCACAGCTCACAGTTACCCGAACAGCCTTCACAATCTTCTGGTTTTTTAAGAAAAGTTTTTCTAAACAGGTAGTATCCAGCCACTATGCCTATAATTATTAATATTATATTAATCATAATATCAGCTTCCTTCCACTATGGGATTGGATTATCCCAGTCCGAATAGAAGCCCAAAATTGTATATAATAAATGACACAATCCATGGAGCAACTAAAGTTAATCCAATCGACATCATCAAAATCCTGGGACCAAATTCCTGATATATTGCACCCATAACTACGACACACGGAATAAATAGAAGTATATAGACCATATAAGAATACGCCGACAGAGGAGTAAACTCATCCCTTAGCTTTCTGGTTAAAGCTGTCTCTTCATGCTCTTGGACCGAGAATGTAGCTCCCATGCTCAATCCACCAAACATTCCCTCAATAGATTCAAAAAATGCATCTTTAAAACCAACTACCTGTTTACCTGCATCTTTTAGAATATTTCTCTCTCGAATTTTATCTCTGTCTTCCGAAGAACCCTCTGCTTTATAAAGCTGTCCTAATGATCCAACAACTATTTCTTTAGCTATCATCCCCGGTATAAGGGCTGCAACGGGTTTAGGCTCACCAAATCCAAGCGGTTTATATATAGGGGTTATAGTTTTTGAAACTTTATAGTAGGCAGTATCTTCGGTTTTTGCCCCGTAAGGAATATTCATTACAACCCATAAAAGAATCATTGCAGCAAGTATTACAGTACCCGCCTTTTTTACGAATTCCCTCAATCTCATCCATATAGAATCCCAAATCATTTTCAGCGAAGGTATTCTATAAGGTGGAAGCTCCATAATTAGCTGGTGTTCTTTTCCTTTAAAAATTGTTTTTCTCAAAAGATATCCGATTAATACTGCAGTAGCAATTCCCAGTAGGTAAAGGGAAAAAATTATATTGGTCTGATTTGTTCTAAAAAATACCGCAGTAAATAATATATACACCGGCAACCTGGCACCGCAGGACATGAAAGGAATAATTAAAGCTGTTAATTTTCTGTCGGTATCATTTTCAAGGGTTCTGGTAGCATAAATTGCAGGAACATTACACCCAAAACCTATCAACAGGGGTACAAAGGCCTTCCCGGGCAATCCTATACTGCGCATGATTCTATCCATCACAAAAGCTGCTCTTGACATATATCCACTCTCTTCAAGAATTGCTAAAAATAAAAACAAAAAGAAAAGAAGAGGAATAAAGACAAGAACACTGCCTACTCCTCCAATAATTCCTTCATTTACTATCGAAGTAAACCAATCCGGAGAACTAATAGATTCCAAACCTATAAGTATCCACTTGCCTATAAAATTGTTTATAAATCCTTCTATCCATGTAATAAATGGAGCACTTCCTTCAAAGGTAAATTTAAATACAAGATAAATGAGACCAAAAAATATGGGAAGACCCAATATCCTGTTTAAAACAACAGAATCAATTTTATCGGTTAATTCCTTTTTATCCATAGGGGGCAAGGTTAATATTTCCTTTAAAATACCTGAAATATGCCCGTACCGCTGATCGCTTATTACCGATTCAACATCCTCTTTAAAATAATTTTTTAGTTCTTCTCTTCTTTTATCAAAGTGTTTTACTAACTTCTCACTTTCAAATCTTTCCAGTGTATGATTATCCCCTTCTAGAAGCTTAATGGCATACCATCTTGGATCCACATCGAGTTTATCTTCATAGGATGACAGATAATCAATTGAATCCTGTATATATGTTTCAACTTTTCTGTTGTACCTTATAACACCCGGAACTTTTGCATTCATACCGGTTTTAAACAGCTCATCTACTCCCTTACCATTTCTACCGACGGTAGGTATAACATCTATTCCCAAAAGTTCCCTGAATAATTCTAGATCAATATCATATCCCTTTTTTTCAAATTCATCCCACATATTCAGAGCTATTACCATCGGTATTTCAAGCTCCATGAGCTGTGTTGTTAAATACAAATTTCTTTCCAGATTTGTTGAATCAATAACATTTACAATAAAATCAGGCTTCTCCTCTATTAAAAAATCCCGGGCAATATTTTCCTCCATTGAATATGGACTTAAAGAGTATATACCTGGTAAATCAACAAGCCTGATTTTTGTTCCATTGAATTCTATAACAGCTTCTTTTTTTTCAACTGTTACTCCGGCCCAGTTTCCAACTTTAAGGTTCTGACCGGCTACTTTATTTAATATAGCAGTTTTACCCACATTGGGATTACCGACAACTGCTACCAGCATTTCTTTTTTCATATTAGATCCACAGCCTATCTATTTTTTGAAGATTTGTTTTTCAATTTTTCAGCAAATATTTTTTTTGCTTCGCCCTGTCCCAGCATCAATCTCGTATTATCAACTTTAATAAGTAAAGGTCCCGGCCCGTTTTTGTTTATCTCAAGAGTCTTTCCTATAACAATACCCATTGATTTTAGTCTGTGCTGGTACCTTCTACCTCCACCTATGGATTTCACAGTAACTTTTGTGTTTTTGGGAAATTCAGTTAAAGGCTTCATTTTACCTCCGATATATTTTAATTTAACATATCTTAGCCATAGCTAACTTTTTTTAATATTAGCACTAAAATTGTACCTGTCAAGTATAAAAATCGCTACCGCGATTTT
>VSIX01000049.1 GCA_008086245.1 Candidatus Mcinerneyibacterium aminivorans | reverse complement strand
TTAATAAAGGAAAAATAGAAGAAAGGAGTGGATATTATGAATAAGAAAAAGAAAGAAACTTATGATTTTCAAACCAAAACAAAAAAAATGCTGGACATTATGGTACATTCTATCTATACCCATAATGAAATATTTTTAAGAGAGTTAATTTCAAACAGTGCTGATGCATTAAATAAAGTACGTTTTAAATCATTAACCGAAAAAGATATAATGGGAGAGGATGAAGAGTTAAAAATTAAAATTGAAGTTGATAAAAAAAATCGTACCCTTTCTGTAAGCGATAACGGTATAGGTATGACCTATCAGGAAGTAATTGATAATATTGGTACCGTTGCACAATCCGGATCCAGCGATTTTATAGAAAAATTAAAAGAAAAAGAGGATGCATTTGAATTAATCGGTCAATTTGGTGTTGGATTTTATTCCTCCTTTATGGTGTCAAAAAAAGTACAGGTGTTAACTAAAGCACCTCATTCCAATGGGGTCAAATGGGAGTCAGAAGGTGAAGGAAAATTCAGTATAGAGGAGTTTGATAAAGCAAATCGAGGTACCACTGTTACTCTATATTTAAGAGAGGGAGAGGAATTTGATAAATTTTTAAAAAAGCATAAAATTCAATCCCTGGTAAAAAAATATTCTAATTACATTCCATATCCTATAGTAATGGATTTTGAAAAACAGGTTGAGGATGAAGAGGAAGAAAAGAAAAAAACCGAGAAAAAAGAAAAGGTACTTAATTCAATGACTCCAATCTGGAAAAAATCGAAAAATGACGTCTCAGAAGAAGATTATAAGGAGTTTTATCAAAACAATTTCCATGACTGGAACGATCCATTTGAAATAATCCATACTAAAGTGGAAGGTCTTGTAACTTATGATGCCCTCATGTATATTCCCTCCGAAACCCCTCCTAATTACTATCACAAAGATTTTAAACCCGGTATTAACCTCTACTCCAAACAGGTATTTATTATGAAACACTGCGATAATTTGTTACCCGATTATTTAAATTTCATAAAGGGAGTAGTTGATTCCCCCGATTTTTCATTGAATATATCGAGAGAAATGCTTCAAAAAAACAGCCAGATCCAGAGAATTGGCAGAAATTTGGAAAAAAAGATATTAAAAAAGCTAAGAAGCAAACTTGAGGATGAGCGGGAAGAATATGAAAAATGGTGGAAAAAATTTGGTACTCCAATCAAAAGCGGAATTGCGGAAAATCCTTCATTAGCCGAAAAACTTAATGAGCTGCTTTTATTTGAATCATCAAACACAAAAGAGTCAATGACAACTCTTAAAGAATACGAAGATAGAATGGAAGAAGACCAGGAACATATTTATTACCTTGTTACAACAGAAACGGATAATCCAGAAAACCTACCGCAAATTGAAGCAATTCTTGATAAGGGATATGAAGTATTATTTTTCAATGAACCGGTTGATGAATTTGTAGCCAACAACATGGATGAATTTAACGGGAAAAAACTCAAATCATTAAATAAAAGCGATAAGAACTTTGATGAAACCGAAGAAACAAAAAAAGTAAAAAAAGAAAGTAAGAATCTTCTTGAAACTATTAAAAACAATCTTGAAGGTAAAATTGATGAGGTTAAAGTCAGCAACAGGTTGAAAAAAAGTGCTGTATGTCTGGTAACTGATGAAAGTGGAATGTCCATACACACAGAAGAATTATTGAAAAAAGCACAGAATATACCTTTCCAGTCAAAGAAAATTCTTGAAATTAATCCGAATCATAAAATATTCGACATTATGAAAAAAGAATACGATGAAAACAAAAATTCCGAACTGATAAAAGAATACAGCAAACTTCTTTACAATCAGGCTATGATAATGGAAGGAATGACTGTCGATAACCCAACTGATTTTGCCAATAATATTTCCAAATTGATGGTAAAAGCAAAAAATGAGGATAAAAAAGGAGATTAATCTACAATAAGGAGGGGCGATGAAATTATCAAGTATTTTAAATAAAGATTTAATATTTTTTGATGCTGACCTAAAAGATTATAAAAAGGTATATGAACTTGTATCGGAAAAAATTTCAGAAAAATACAATCTAAATAAAAAGAATATATACCAGGCTTTTATGGAAAGAGATAAACTTGGACATTCATTAACTCCTAAGGGCATCGCCCTTCCCCATGGTAGAATTGACAATTTTGATGATTTAATCATAGCAATTGTTAAAACCAAAAACAGCATATCCATTGCTAACGGTAAAGCAAAACTGTTTATAACTCTCTTAACGAGTAATACTGGTTCGCATTTGTATCTTAAATCCCTTGCAGGATTTGCAAAACTAATCTCGAAATATTCCGATGAGTGCCTAAATATTTCATCCAGGGATGAGTTCATTGATTTTATCAATTCTCTTGACATCAGAGTGGATGAGCCAATTAGAATAAAAGAAATAATGGATGATAGAAAAATTGTTGTTAGAAAAAATGAAAAACTAACCGATGTAATGGATAAAATGAAAAAATACGATATGACCTATCTACCAGTTGTAGATAAAAATGATCATTACATCGGAAAGGTGGAAATTGTTTCAATTTTAAAAATCGCTTATCCCAATTATGTTCTTATGATGAGTGATTTATCCTTTCTTGAAAATCTTAGACCGTTTGAAGATTTTGCAAATAAAGAAAAAGAATTAACCGTTGAAGATATCTATATAAAGGATGACAAAAAAATAATCAATGAGAATGGAACAATAATTGGGCTGGGTTTTTTACTTGTTAAAAACAAATGGCATCATATAACGGTTGTAAATGAAGATAATGAAGTACTGGGTGTAATAACAGCCAGAGATATGCTTCATAATATCATAAGAGCTTAAAGGGGAAGTTATGTTTCTTGCACTGACTATTTTCATAGCAGCATATTGTTTTATAGTTTCCGATAAAATTGAAAAATCATTAATTGCAATGTTCGGGGGATCCTTAATGTTAATACTGAAGGTTCTTCCCCAGGATAAGGCTTTTGAACATATAGACTTCAATGTTATATTTTTGTTAATCAGCATGATGATTTTGATAAAGATATTCGAGAAAACAGGAATATTTCAATATCTAGCCATTAAATTTGCTAAAAAAGTAGAAGCTGATCCCACTAAAATTATTCTTATTCTTTTTTTTATGACAGCAATCTTTTCTGCTTTTCTTGATAACATAACTACAGTTTTACTCATTGCACCTGTTTCAATATTAATAGCTAACGAACTTCAAATATCGTCTATTCCATTTTTAATAATCCAAATCTTTGCTTCAAATATTGGTGGGACAGCAACTTTAATTGGAGACCCACCGAATATAATGATAGGTAGTGCTGCCGATTTAACTTTTATGGATTTTATATTAAATCTGGCTCCCCTTATTGTAATTCAACTTATTCTTTTTTCTATAATTTTTTACTTTTTCCTGAAAGATAAAATCAAAGTTACAAATGAAAACCGAGCAAGAATTATGGACTTTAATGAAAAGAAACTCCTTAAAAACCCCCGTCTTTTAAAAAAATCAATAATAGTATTAGCTCTGGTTATTTTTGGTTTTATGATACACGGCTTTGTTGGTATTGAAGCGGCTTCGATAGCATTAATGGGTGCTATGCTTTTAACAGTAATTAGTGAAATTAAATTTGAAAATGTTCTAAAGGAAGTTGAATGGATTAGTATTTTCTTTTTTATAGGTCTTTTTATTATGGTAGGAGGACTCGTTGAAACCGGTTTTATAAACCTGGTTAGTAAAAATGTATTGGAACTGACAAAAGGTAATATTAAATTAACTTCTCAGATTGTTCTCTGGTTTTCTGGTATCTTCTCCGGGATAGTAGATAACATTCCTTTTGTTGCCACCATGATACCTCTTATAGAAAATATTGGCTCAAAATTAAGTCAGGCATCTATACTACCCATCTGGTGGGCTCTAGCCCTGGGAGCCTGTCTTGGAGGAAATGGAACCCTTATAGGTGCTTCAGCAAATATTATAATTGCCAATTTTGCTAAGAAATCAGGAGAAAAAATTAGATTTACAGAATTTCTTAAATACAGTATCCCTATTACAATAGTATCCCTATTAATATCATCAGTTTATATAATTCTAAGATACTTTTAGATTATCTTTCTATTTCCTCGTACATATTTTCAATTTCTTCAATTTCATCCTTAATCTTTTTGTATTCATTATCATCCAGTCTGTTTTTTATTGCGGCAATATTCTGTTTGATATATTTTAATTTACTATCCATAATATCTTTAAAATCATTTAAATCATTTATTAAATCATAAAACATATAATCCTTATCTACAAATACCCTTTCCCTAATATTGGATTTTTTTAGCTCCTTAATAGATTTCTTCATTATGAAATAGGTTTTACTCAAATTATTGCTAATATAAAATGAAATTATGGAAGATATTATCATTATAAATATCAATTTAATAAGTAACTGTAATATATTATTAGCAATATAATTCAAATTAAAATAACTGGAATTAAAAGATAGGATCGTTATGTTAATAACTATTAAAAAGGAAATAAAAATTTCCCAGAAAAGATTCCATTTAATTTTCATAATTAAAACCCCAATAAATTTTTTAAGTATTTATATATTTTTATTAATAAAGTTTTACCCTTCTTCTTTATCCTCTGGAACTTCCCGTAAACAATATTTGGTTTGCCAAAATATTTTAATATTTTTTTTATATTTATATTACCGGTAACAATGTTTTTAATTTCATCAATTTTAAAATTATCCAGGGGTCTGGTTTTTATAGAAATTGAAGAAAGTTTGGAGATTACGCTAAAGGTATCTCCCTTTTTCCATAATAAATTTACATTGTATTCTTTTAAAAGTCTTAGAGTATATTCATCAGGTTTTTGATTGCCGGAAAAAAGAACCGTAAAAATTCTGGTTTTGTCAAATTCCTTCAGCTCATAAACATTGGGTAATGCATAGGCTAAATCTATCCTATCCGAAGGTAATACAAGTAAATTATTACCGCTTTTTTGGCTTAAAAAATTAATAGCCTCTTTCAAATTGGATGCCCCAACCAAATAATTATCCACAACAATATTTCTTTCATCTGTATCATTAATTACCTCGGGTTTTAATTCTTCAATTATAGTTCCTAAAGTAGGATTCCCAAGTATCGTTGAGTAAGGAATTATACCAAAAAGGTTTAGTCCTTTATCATGACAGTATTTTTTAATAGATTTTTCGATTTTATCAATTTTTAATTTTATTACCTGATTTATAATTACACCTATTACCTCAACACCTCTCCGTTCAAAGAATTTTCGGTTGAGTTCAAGTTCATCTATTGTACTACCAATCCCTCCCTTTGCCAGAAGAACAACCTTTGAATCAAGTATTGAAGCCACCTTGGCATTGGAATGATCAAGAACAGAGCCAACACCCGCATGACCTGTACCCTCTATAATAACATAATCATTGTTTTTAGCTATATTGTTGTACCCATTTAGAATTGATTTGCTCAAATTGGGCTTTATAGTTTTTGATATGTATTCTTCAGTGTACCCTTTTTCGATAACTATGGGGTTCATATCTTTAGGATCCTCTTTTAAATCAAATATTTCCTTGATTAAAATTACATCTTCCTCAACTTTTCCCCATTTTGATTGTTTCCATCTCTGTCCCAGGGGTTTCATGAACCCCACTTTATATCCTTTGTTAAGCATGTAGCTGATTATACCAAAGGAAATTGTAGATTTACCAACATCTTTCCCTGTGGCAGCTATAAAAATATTTTTAGCCATAGCCCTCCCCTACAAATATTCCGAAACCAGTTTTGCTATTTTGTTAAGAAGTTTTTTATCATCTTCAACAAATGGGTCATACTCATGAGAATCAATATCAATTTCTCCTATAACTTCGTAATTTTTAAATATCGGAACTACAATCTCAGATTTTACATCCGGACTGCATGATAGATAATTATTTTCCTTCCTCACATCAGGTACTTCAAAAGTTTCTTTTTGATCAGCTGCCTGTCCACAGATACCTTCTCCAATTTCAATTCTGGTATGCTCTGTAGGTTCACCCTTGTACGGCCCCAGAACCAGTATATTTTTATTTTCTTCCTCTATAAGATAAAACCCAACCCAGTCAAAATGTTTTATTTTTTCTTTCAGAATATTACAGATATTCTGTAAAAATTCTTTATTCCTATCTAATTTTTTTATACTATTATATATTTTTTGATATCTATCATTCATTGATTACTCCTTTTGTTTTTTAATTCTTCCCAGTGTTTGTAAGCTCTCCTAACATGGGGGATTGTAATTGATCCGCCCACCACAAGGCCTATACTAAGAGCTTCCTCCAATTCTTCATCACTTAAACCTTCTTCGAAACATCTAATTATATGATAAAGTATACAATCATCACATCTTAAAACAAGTGAAGCTACTAATCCTATTAATTCTTTAGTTTTGGAAGAAAGAGCCCCTTTTTTATATACATTGCTGTCTAAATTAAAGAACCTTTTGGTATTAATTTTACCATACCTCATTACAATATCGTTTAATTTTTCCCGTTCTTTTTTAAACTTTTTTATAGAATCATTTTCTTTATCGTTATTCATTCTCAGCCTCCCTTTAACAATAGCCATATAATACTGCTTTTAGAGAAATAATTGAAGCAATTAAATTAAGCAGGTTTTTATGCTCTTCATTATAAACAGCTTTATCAACATGGGATAGGTTTAAAATACCTACTAGATTATTATTATACTTTAGCGGCAAACATATTAATGAATTTATATTAAAATTGTTTTTTTTAATAAATTCTTTAGAATTATTTGCCTTATCCAGAATAATAGGTTTCTTATTTTTAGCCACCTTGCCGGCAATGCCCTCTCCTATTTTAAAAGTTGTTTTCTTTTTATTATTATAAACAAAATTAAAACCCCTTTTAATATTAAAATAACCGAGCATCTCAAGCGTTTTTTCTTTATTATTATGTATCATTACAGAGGTGCTTTCTCCATTTAGCTCAAATATTAGAAGTTTGAACAAACTCTTTAAAAACTTTCTGAAACTGTTAGTTGTTGTCATAATTCTACTAACTTGTTTATAGAGAGAAAGAATGTTATAGGTTTTATCATATTCATCTGACAGTATTTCAAATATATCATAAAAATCTCTATGATTTTCAACTTCCTTCTCAATTTTTTCCAGATAAAAAAGAATTTCATCGTTATTTTTAATTTTTTCATAACTCTCTATTTTATTTATATAGTAATTAAGCTTTTCAAATTCTTCCATCAGTTATATCCCCCCGGTTATTTTTTATTCCACTTTTTCAATTTCTCTATTAAATAATTGTTTTCTTTTTTACTTGAGACAGTAATGCGAAAAAAGCCTTCTAAATTTTTCATAGAGGAAAAATCTCTTACAAATATTTTATTTTTATATAAATAATCAGCGATATTTTTTTCATTTCTTTCTTTTATGAAAATAAAATTAGTTTTAGATGGATAGGGTTTTAAACTGTTTAATTTACTAATCTCTTTAAATAATCTATTTCTTTCAGAAACTATTTTATCCCGGTTCTTTTTAAAATAATCATAGTTTTTAATCAACTCCATACCGGTAATTATTGAAAAAAGAGATACATTATAGGGAGCAAACTGACATTTTTCAAAAAGATTGACAAACTTTTCATTAGCAATAATATATCCCAACCGCAAAGAGGGGATTGAGAAAAATTTAGAAAAAGTTCTGATAATAACTAAATTCTCGTAATCATGGATATACTCAGCAAAAGAATCCTCTGCAAACTCAAAGTATGCTTCATCAATTGCAAATAGTTTGTTACTGTATTTTTCAATATTTTCAAGTATAAAATCCCTACTATATAAATTACCTGTGGGATTGTTGGGATAGGTTAAAAAAATCACCTTTGAGTTCTTGATTTTTTCACTAAAATCATCTTTATTTAAAGAAAAATCATCAATTTCTAAATTAGTAGTTACAGTATTAACACCGTTAATTTTAGAAAATAATTTATATATAGGATATGTAGGATAAGTAGTTAAAACCTTTCCCTGATTTATAGAAAATATTTCAATAATTGAATGAATAAAACTATCTGCTCCCGCTCCCACAGCAACATTTTTACTATTTATACTATTATAATCCGCAATCCTGGTTTTTAATTTTTTTATATCCTCCAATTTGGTATAACGATTTAAATCCCTTTTCCGAATTTTATCAAATATTTCATCCTTTAATTCATTAAATAAATTAAAAGGTGATTCATTTTGATCCATTTTTGCTATATAATTACCCCTATAAACTGAAAAATCCTTTAGTTCATCGAGCTCTTTACGATATAGCATCGTTTCCCCTTTCCCAATTAGAATTATTATACTAAAAGTAAAGAAGTATTCAATTAATTATTTATCAAACAAATTTTCTGCATTATCTGCTTTTTCAATCAGCCAGTTCCCTATTTGTTTGGCAACTTTGGGCCTTAAAGATACCTTTGAAACGATCTCTCTAATAATATCAACATCTTCTTCGAACTCAAGCGGCTTTTCATTTCCGAACATGTTATGTTCGATATGTTCCACTTCAAGTGATTTAGGAAAAGCTCTCCTATCAAAATATAAATTCAATACAAGCATCCCATCAGGTGTATAGCCTCCAAAAGCTCCATTTACAACAGGAGTGTTTTTAAAATCATTGATATTTTTATAGACTATATTTAAACGATCTTTTTTGTCTTTCATTATTCTCCTTTCTATACAATTATTTCTTTACAACATTAATAATAAGAATAAAATAATCCATGTCAAAGGTTAATTTGGTAATTAATTCTGGAAATTTGGCAATATTGTGATATAATTAATTGGTGAAGAGATGATATAAGATATAATCATATATACAGAGGAGGCATTATGGATAAAGAAAAAATTGAAGAAATAAAAAAGCGAAATAAGAAGAAAATGAATGAATGGAAAGATAAATTAAAAATAGGAAAAATCGCTCCCGAAGATTCAGACGAAGATAGCGATGTTTCCCAGGCCTTTGACAAAATAAAAGCCTCTCAAAAAGCAGAACCCCCATCAGAAACAGAAAAACAGAAACAGGAAGAAATACCTAAAAAGGAAGATACCCAAGAAGATACCCAAATAAAAGACCGGAAAGATACCCAAAAGAAAAAAATTAAAAAACAGGTTAAAACGGGAAACAAACAGAGAAAGCGTAAAAAAAGCTCCAGCAAACTGGACAGATTTGACATTGGTCCCGTCAATTTTGGCAAAAAAAGAAAAAAATCAAAGCCAAAAACTGCCACTGCTTCTCGGGAACCCGGACAAAAAGCAAAATCCCGCCCCGAAAAAATAAGCAAGCAAAAAGCACCCCAAAAAACTAAAAAAACCGGTAAAAAGCAGCTTCATATTGATATAGTAAATGGAAAAATAAAACTTAAAAGAAAAAATCTTTCCGTAAAGGAAGCAATGAAACTTTTATCCAAAATATATAAAAATTATAAAAGAAAAATTAAATAACCCTACAAAATAATTTAAGTTGTTAATTGATTTCAAAATTATTTTAATTTTTTTTATCAGAAAATACTTCAAAATTGTATATAATATTTATTAGTAATGGAGGATATTTTTTTTAATATGTGTTCATGTTGCTTTTTAAAAAGGTTTTTTTATTCTAATATCTTCTTATTATTTAAGGAGTAGTAGTTATGAAGAAAAAAATTTCAATAAAAAATAAAAACGTAAAATTATATCCAACAAAAATTATCTGTCTTGGTAAAAACTACTTAAATCATATTAAAGAAATGAAAAGTCAGAAACCGGATTCGCCTGTAATATTTTTAAAACCCATTAGTTCTATTATATATAACAAAGATAAAATTATCATACCCCGGGATGCCACCAATCCACATTATGAAGTTGAATTAGTAGCTGTTATAGGTAAAAAAGGGAAAAATATCTCATCAGATAAAACAGATGAATATATTTCAGGATATGGTATAGGTTTAGATATTACCCTCAGGGATTTTCAATCAGAGGCCAAAAAAAATGGAAATCCATGGGGTATATGCAAAGGATTTGATACTTCAGCTCCAGTATCCGATTTCATAAGCAGCGAAAAAATTATAGACCCGCATAACCTTGATATAAAATTATATAAAAATAAGAAACTAGTTCAGCATGATAACACCAAGAATATGATTTTCAAAATGGATGAAATTATTGAATATATATCCAAATTTTTCACCCTTTATCCTGGAGATTTAATATTTACAGGTACACCTTCAGGTGTAGGACCCATTGAAAATAAAGATACATTAAGAGCTCAACTTGGAGATCTAATTACACTTGAAAATAATGTAAGAATTCTGTAATCAGTAATCTGAATTCTGGATTCTGTATAATTAGAATTCTGTATTCTGTTCTCTGTTATCTGAAAAATATTTTTTCTACAGAATACTGAATACAGATAACAGACCTAATATTTCAGGATAGTTTGTACTTTTAAAAATTAATAAAATAACAGCCCCATATTATAAGTATTATCATAGATGAAACCCAATTATATAAAATCTCTTATGAGATTTTCGTTATTCGATATAATTTAAGAACTATCTCTTATGAGTTACATCAATGATTATACTTAAAATCAGAATTGATCTGCGTCTGATTTTTTTATTTGTTTTTATATCTTTTTCCTTAAGTTACAAACTATCCTGAAGTATTAAGAATTTTCAATTTCAAACTATCTTTGATTATTTAACTGCTATTCACTATTTACTAAAAACATTATAAATGATTCCTGAGCTAAGATTTGATAAAAGTAGTTACTACCAATAGTTATACTTACTATTATGCATATTCCGACTGAAGCGAACAAAGTGAGTGAAATCCCGGAATCCTTTAGTATAACATATAAGTCTTTTCTTCGGGAAGATAACATTTAATGTTTTATCTAGTTCTAATTCTTGTTTTAAAAAATCCCGAAAGGGATTTTTAGCACACACTCGCACTCACACAGACACAAACATATCTGAACTCCAGATTAATTAGAACAAAATTCGGAATTAGATAAATAAAACCTCCATTTTTTGTCTTTATCCTCCCGGGCATAATCTATATTTATCCTGGGAGATTTATTAATTTTATAATTTTTTTCCACATTTTCTGAAGACATAATTACTAACTCACTATCCGGATTATATACTTTTTTCCCATTAAATGTTTTATCCAGTTTTAAAGACTGACATAATTTTGAAGGACCGTTGGTAAGTTCTTTAAGATCATTAATATTTTTTTTACGAAATTGCTTCATCTCTTTGATTCCCTCAATAGGTTCAGCGGCCCTAATAAAAACCGAGTGTGGTTTATACACAGAAGAAGTAACTATATTTAAACAGTAATAAATTCCGTATATTAGATAAATATATACAGTTCCACCACAACGATAGAGATATTTAGTTCTATCTGTTCTTTTATTTTTAAAAGCATGGGAAGCTTTATCAGATTTTCCCAGATATGCTTCGGTTTCTACGATTTTTACTCTTAGCTTTTTTCCATCAATTTCTCTAACCAAATATTTTCCAATTAAATTTTTAGCTACCCGAAGTGTCTTATGTCTATAAAATTTTTTATTTAAAATCATAGTTTTCATTAAGAAAAGGAGCAGAAATATTTTCTGCTCCTAAATATTTTTATTTTAAATGAGATACATCGAATCCAGGTATTTGCAATTTTTCTTCAAGCCAATCGCTTGTAAAAGTTACTCCATAAACAAGTATTAAATACACCACTCCCACCAATAGGAATATCTCCAGATGATAGAAGGTGTCTGAAGCAAAATATTTTGCCTGTGCAAACAGTTCTTCAACCTGAATAATATATGCTATAGATGTATATTTAATTAAATAAATCATCTCGTTTGAAAGTGCCGGAATCGAAAACCTAAAAGCCTGAGGAAATATAATATATCTTATAGATTCCCACTTATTAAGCCCTATTGAATAAGCAGCATCCATCTGCTCCGTGGTAAGTGATAAGAAACCACCTTTCATATATTCAGCCTGATATGCAGCCGAATTTAAGATAAACCCTATCAATGCAGCCTGAAATGGAGTTAAATTTAAACCTGCAGCGGGCAAACCATAATATACAAAAAACAGCTGTACCAGAAGCGGGGTCCCTCTAACAACGCTGATAAATCCTTTTGCGATACTTTCAAAAAATTTATTTCCGTACAAAACACTTAATACAAGGGGAACTGCAATAAAAAACCCAACTACAGCTGAAATCAGAGTCAGTTGAATTGTAAGCCAAAGTCCCTCTAAAAATACCGGAATGTATTCAGCGAAAACTCCAAAAAATTCCATTTAATTACTCCCCGCCGTATAGTTCAGATATTTTATGAAGGAAAGATTGGGTTCTTTCATTTTCCGGATTTTCAAACATCTTTTTGGGAGGTCCCATTTCTACGATATTACCCTTTTCCATAAAAATTATTTCATTTGAAACAGATTTAGCAAACCCCATTTCATGGGTAACACAGAGCATAGTCATTCCCTCTTCAGCTAGATTTTTCATAACAGTTAATACTTCTCCAATAAGTTCGGGATCAAGTGCAGATGTCGGTTCATCAAAAAGCATAAGAAGGGGATCCATTGCTAAAGCTCTTGCTATACCTACTCTCTGTTTCTGTCCTCCCGAGAGCTCAGCGGGATATTTATCTTTATGATCTGCCAATCCAACCCGTTCTAATTCATAAATTGCTTTTTCATGGGCTTCCTTTTCCTTCATGTTTCTAACTTTCTTCAATCCAATAGCAACATTATCTATAGCTCTTAAATGGGTAAAAAGTGCAAAATGTTGAAAAACCATACCAATTTTCTGACGTTCATTTGAAAGATTTACACCTTTTTGTGTTAAATCAGTCCCATCAACAATTACCTGACCGGAATCCGGTGGTGCCAGCATATTTACACATCTTAAAAGGGTGGATTTCCCCGTTCCAGAAGGACCAATTATAACTATAACATCCCCTTTATCTACACCAAAAGAAACTCCATCAAGTACTTTATTGGAACCAAAACTCTTTTTTATATTCTTTAACTGTAATAATGACATATTACTCCTCAACTTTTTTTAGACATTATATACCCAGGTACTTCATACACTTCAGCAATCTTTCTAAATAAATAATAGAAAAAATGAAACAGCAAGAAATAAATTATTGCACAGGTTAAATAAATTGTAAAAGGCCTAAAAGAAGTAACAATAATATTTCTTCCCTGCTTTAAAAGTTCAGCAATTCCCAGGGCATATGCCAGTGGGGAATCTTTCAAAACTATAGTAAATTCATTGGTAAAACCGGGTAGTGAAAGCCTAATCGCCTGTGGTACTATAACATACAGCATAGTTTTAGCCCTATTCATGCCGATGGAAAGGCCTGCTTCAACCTGTTCCACCCCTATTGATTGAATAGCTCCTCTATAAATTTGAGCTTGATAGGCAGAAGATCTTAAACCTAACCCCAGTACGGCCGAAATAAAAGCAGGGATATTAACACCCAGACTTGGAAATCCAAAATAAATTATAAATAATATTACCAGAATAGGCAGTCCCCTTAAAACCCACTCATAAATTTTCATCAATTTTTTTACATATTTAGGGCCATACAACCTTAAGATAGCTACCAACAAACCAACTACCATTCCCAGTAAAATAGATAGAACTGTTAATTCAACAGCAACCAATGCCCCTTTTAAGAGAAGGGGCATATTTTCAAATACAAATAAAATGGATTCAATCATTTTTATCCTTTTTGGTTTTTAACTTTACTTGATATACCTGTTTAGAATATCAGTCCACTGATCAGATTTTAATATTTCTTTTAAAGCAGTATTAATTTTTTCTTTTAATTGAGAATCCTGGCGAAGTGCTATAGCATAATTTTCACCGGTTTTTATTGTATAAATTGTTTTTATTGGTTTCATTTTTTTATAGCCTTTAGCAGCACTACTGTCAATAATTACCAGGTCAAGATTACCATTTAACATATCTGTAATTGCCTCAATATTTGTAGGATATTTATTTAATTGTTTTTTATTCATTTTATCTTTATCTATAAAGTTTTTATCTATATAGATCTGTCCTGTTGTACCGTTTTGAGCTCCTATTGTGTATTCAGTCAAATCGTCTTCCTCATTAATCTCAATATTTGAATCTTCAGGTGCTATGATTGCCTGATCAACACTGTAATAAGGTATAGAAAAATCTACCTGTTCTTTTCTATCTTCAGTAACAGTCATAGCAGCCATAGCTATATCAATTTTTTTAGCATTTAAAGCAGGAATTAGAGAATCAAAATCCATATCATGAATCTTAACTTCCATGTTTAATTTCTCTCCAAGAACTTTTGCTAAATCCATGTCAATACCTTTAAATTCATTATTTTCAGTGAATTCAAATGGTGGATATTCAGCATTAGTACCGACCCTCAATACTTCTTTTTCGTTTTTACCGCATGAAAATAGTGAAAATACCAAGAAAACAGATAAAATTATTATTCCAAGCTTTAATAAAGACTTATTCATACAAACCTCCTTAGTTTATATTCATCCAAAACCACTATAAAATATTATAGCAACTTTTATTTATAAATCAAGAGAATTAAGGGATTTTAAACCATTTCATAAAAATAAATTATTTAATTTTTATTTGAAACGGATTTTTTACTATAATTTCATATTTGTTTTCATAGCGAATAATTTTTCCAGAAACTGCAATATTTTTATTTAAAAAATATTCGCATGGATCAAAGGGAAACATAAATCTTGGTCTTTTGTAAATTACAATAGAAAAACTTTTTTGATAATTTTTTGAAAAATCAAGAAATATTATTTTCCCAGTATCATGAGTATTAACAATTTTTCCTTCAACAATAACTTTTTTATTTATAAACTTCCCTGTTTCAGTATGATCAATTCGTTTTACTGATTTATCCCAGAATTTTTGGTTAAATATTTTCCATTTCCCTTTTTCATCTTTATGGGCAGTTTTTGCGGCTTCATAAAATGTTTTAGAATATTTTTCATTTGGAGGTATAAAAAGTAAATCTGCTAATCCCTTTTCAAGCAGGGTTAAATTGAAAATCTCCCCCGATCTTTTATACACATACGCGAGCAATCTATTGTATTTGTCATATTTTTTTCTTCCGTATTCAAGATAAATTTTTTTATTTTTTAAATTATTACTGGTGAATTTTTTGGCTTTTTCGGCAAAAATCTCTTTTTTTTCATTGCTGTTGTGATTCATTTCTGGAGTATCAATTCCAACTAATCGAACAGTTTCACCTGAAGAGAGTTTAAAAGTATCTCCATCATAAACGTAGATAACATATTTTTCATCCAGCTTATTTAACTCATTAATTGATTTTGATAAATCATAAGAATTTATAGAAAAATCTATTAATAAAAATATTGAAAAAATAATAATTAATTTTTTCATAAAGGTATTTTTTTTAAAAAGCCGGAGTGAATTTCTCCGGCTTTTTTATTTATCTGGTGATAGCAATTAGTTTTCTTCTTCCATCTCTCTCAATTGTAAGATACAGAACCCTGCTGTCTTTATATTTTTCTATTAATTTATTAAAATCTTCTACATTTTCAACTTTAATTCTATTAATAGCTAATATTATGTCGCCTTCTTCTAAATATCCTCTCAGAGGAGAATTTCGTAATATTTTAACTACTTTAATCCCAATTTTATGATTTTTCAGCTCTAAACCTAAATCATTCTGCTTTTTACTTACAAAACTATCAGATTTGGCAAGAGTTATATCTAACTTGATTTTTTTATCGTCCCTTAAAACAGTCAGCTCAACTTTAGCACCGGGCTCTGATAGTCCAATTTCTCTTGCAAGAGTATTCATATTCTCAACTTTTTTATTATTTACCCTTAAAATAATATCCCCAACTTTTAAATTACCTTTATCAGCTGGAGACCCTTTGTCAACTTCTCTAACTATCACACCATAATTAACATCCAGATCAAGAGCTTCCTGAGTCTGATTGTCTATGGATTGTCCCATAATACCAAGATAGGCTCTATCCACTTTTCCTTTAGATATAAGCTGAGTAACTACCTTTTTAGCCATATTTATGGGAATTGCAAATCCAATATTCTGTGCCGTACCTCCTGCCTTAGCAGTATTTATTCCAATTACTTCACCATTAATATTTAATAATGGTCCACCGCTGTTTCCCCGGTTTATAGCAGCATCAGTTTGAATAAAATTAGCAAATTTTGTTATACCCTGGATATCTCTTCCTTTAGCACTAACTATTCCTTTTGTAAGTGTTCTTTCCAATCCAAAGGGATTGCCTATTGCAAGAACCCAATCACCAATTTTTATTTTGTCAGAATTTCCCAGTTTAATTATGGGCAGGTTTTCATCCCCTTCTATTTTTATTACAGCGATATCTGTTTCAGGGTCAGTTCCAACAATCTTGCCTTCCATTTCCTTCCCGTCAGAGAGTTTCACCACAATATCTTCTGCCTGAGAAACAACATGATTATTTGTAACAATATAACCCTTTTTATTTATAATAAAACCAGACCCCATACTCTGCATTTTTCTTTCAGGACTAAATCTTTTTCCAAAAAATTCTTCAAACATATCATACATTGAATTATCCATTTGAACTACTTTTTCAGCGGAGATATTAACAACTGCCGGCATTGCTTCCTTGTACACATTATAAAATTTTGAATGTTCGAGTTCTTTATCAGACTCAGTAAAATATTGACCAGCATATGTGAGATCTTCAGAAAGTTGAGCAAGAAAAAATCCTACCATTATTGCCAGAACACCAAAAATGACAATCCTAATTTTACTACTTTTCTTCATTACTACCTCCTTCAATTCTTATACTAATTAATCCATTATTTCGTCTTATAAAAAATTCTATAGAAGGTTTCTCATTATATTCATACAGGGAAATGTTAAAGTCAAGTACATTATTTATATTTTTATCTTCTATTTTAACAATTACATCTCCTTTTTTAAACTTATTATTCATGCTTTTAATAACCTTTATTCCATTTTTATGCCACATTTCTGATACAATTATATTTAAATTAGGTTTGCCGTGATTCAAAACAGAATTTATATTATTTTGGTAAAATGTAAGAATATTATTTCTTAAAAATAAGTAATGACTTTTTTGAAAATAACCGAGTAAAAGTCCTATAAATTTTTTGTTTTTATTGTAAAGAGGCATTGCCACATAAAGTTTTTTATAATCCGTATTTAATAGCCCGTACCCCTTTATTTTCTTTACATACTTCCCAATTTTATGATATTTATTGTTCTCATAGATATAAATGGGATCATTCTCATTGAGTTCTATTTGATCATAAAATATTTCCTTATCTCCGGGAATATCGATCTTTAAGAAAGCCAGGCCCGACACTCTATCAACATAAATAACTTCATAATTGTAAAAGATATCATTATTTTTTTTTAAATAAAAATTATTATAATTCAAGATGCTATCTTTAGTAACAAAAATGTCATCGGTTAATTTAATTCCTGAAGCAATTTTTTTATAGTTTTTATAGATTGAAATCCCACTCTGATTGTTATACCTGCTCTCGGAATGCACCGCAGAAATTAGAACAAAGCCCAGTACTAAACTAAAAACCAACTTTTTCATATCTACCTTTGATATTTTCTTCAAGCAATCCCTGATCGGATTGTTCTACTTTTTGAGCTTCTTTTACTTCTTTTAAAATTTCTTTTTTTGAAACAACTTTAGAAGTCATTTGGGAACTGCCAATAAAAAATCCAATTGTTAAAAATAAAACAACAGATGCAACCTGTACGGCTCTTTGTATCCTTTTTTGTTTGGTATAAATTTTTTCGGTAACATCATAACGAACATCTACATTATCTTCTTTATAGATAGTTCTCAATCCTTCATGGATACTGCGGTAATCCTTTAAAATATTTGCACATTGATTGCATTTCTTTAAATGTTTTTCAAAATCTTTTCTGGTTTTTTCATCAAGCATATCATCCAGATAAAGACTAATGATTTCATATTTTCCTTCACACTTCATACTTCCTCCATTGTTTCATTTTTTATTACATTTCTTATCATCTTTCTCCCTCTGCTTATCCTTGATTTTACAGTTCCAGTAGCGATATCTAAAATATCGGCAATTTCTTTATAACTTTTACCTTCCATATCCCGTAAAATAACAGCTACCCGATATTTTTTTGGAATTTGATCCAGTGCACTTTTAACTTTATCAACCATATCTTTTTTTTCAAGATTAGATTGTTTATCATCTTTATATTCGAATTCTTTGAAAAGTGGAACATTCCTTTTATTTTTTTTCATATAATTCTTTATCAAATTGCTGGCTATTCTGAACAACCAGCTTTTAAATTTACCCTGTTCTGTATAGGAGCTTTTATACTTCCAAACTTTCATAAATGTGTCATGAGTAAGATCCAAGGCTGTATCACGATCCTTCACATTGCTCTGTATGAAATAAAAAAGAGGCTTCTCATACATTTCAACAAGCTCTCCAAAAGCAGCCAAATCACCTTTTTTAACTTTTTTCATTAACTCTTTTTCATCTTTTTTATTGTCCATCTATTACATCAACAACCTTAGTTTAGTTTTGTTCCCATTTTTAATAACTTTTGATATTATACAAATTTTAGCCATGGATAACTTTATAACCCATCAACTATCAATTACAGAAGCAATCTGGAATAAATATCCATCTTTAATTTTATTTTAAATCCCATTTTTTTAAGAAGCCTTTTTACTCTTTTATTATCATGGGAAACAAATGTAGCCACTTTATTATACCGCCCTTTTTGTTTAACAAATTTAAACAAATCATTTAGCATCTGAAAACCATACTGATTCCCCCATTTTTTTGGAACAATAAAAAACTGATGGAGAACTAAGGTGCTCTGGTCCTGTGTAGTAATAATTGCACCTATAAGTTCATCTTCGAAATAAACTTCTTTAGAATATATTGGTAAAAATTTACCGTAGAGACCATTGATAGCATTATTAAGTTCTTCTTCATAATCTTTTACATCAAAACCTGAAGGAAAAACTTCCTGTTCAAGGCTCCCGGCAAAGGCAAATTGAGCCAATTTGCTAATCTCTTTTATATTCTCAAATCTAAATTGTCTTATATCAATTTTCTTATCTTCAATTTCATTGTATTCATAATTTTTTACTTCAATTTCAAATAAATCTCTCTTTTTTTTCTCAAACCCAAAATCCAGCATTAAAGAATTAATCTGCTTTTTCCCAAAATTAAATATATCAAAAAGGGTTACTACTTTAGGCAAATTTTCTTTGATTTTTTTATTAATAAAGTGAGACAATATTTTTTTTAGTGCAAAAGGTTTGGCAAACTTCTTCAGGATATGGAAAAAATGTACTACTCCTACATTTTCATCCAAATGATATACCATCACACCCACCAATCTTTTATCATCCAGCAGTGCATATCCTTTTTTCTTACTCTCCTCTACATCTCTAAAAACATTTTTAATCATTTTTTTTATATTATAATCATGTTTCTTCTCAAACAATCTACTATAATCTTCAATAATCTCATCGTATTTTCCGTCATACTTTTTTAATGAAGTAATTCTTAACATGAAATCCTCCTTTTAATTATTGACAAAAACAAAAATATGTGATATTTAATCTTTAAAGCCGAGGTGGCGGAACTGGAAGACGCGCATGGTTGAGGGCCATGTGGGGTTTTACCCCTTACGAGTTCGAATCTCGTCCTCGGTATATTATTTATACGTATCAGCAACATAACAGCAGAATTATATCATAAAATTTGTTAAATTACAACCAAAAATCAATAATTAGCAATGATAAGCTTAAGATAATAATTTTGTTATTATAATTTAAGAAAAATTTATTTATTTATTAAATAATAACTTGACGAGCAAATTTCATATTATTATACTAAAAAAGGTTTTAACAGTAATAGGAGGTGTATTATGGCTTATAAAATTTCTGATGCATGTGTTGCATGTGGTACATGCAAACCTGAATGTCCAGTAGAAGCAATATCAGAAGGTGATATTTACTCCATCGATCCAGAGAAATGCATTGATTGCGGTGCATGTGCAGCTGTTTGCCCGGTTGGAGCAATTTCACCTGAATAAAAAAAGAATAAACTTTGGGGTAAGTTCATCTTACCCCTCTTTTTATCTATCCTTAACTTCAAATAATTTACTCTAAGCTCTTTTTAATATTCTCAATAATTTCCATCATTTCGTTTTCACTAATATTTTCAAGGCATTTATGTTTATTCTTTTCTAACAAACAGGTTTTAGAAAAGCAGGGAATACAATCAAAATTTCTCTGAATTATATGCGCTTTCTTATTAAGAGGTCCTGTTTTTTTAGGGGATGTAGGACCAAAAATTGCAATTTGAGGTATATTCAAAAAGGAAGCAACATGCATGGGAAAAGAATCCCCCGAAATAAACAAATCCATTTCAAAAGCAAGAGCAGCGAATTCGTTTAGATTAATTTTTCCAGTAAAATCAACTACCCTCTTATTCTCTATCCCCAGCATTTTATTTACTTTTATCCTATCCTCTTCCCCCCCGAAGAGAAATACGGCATATTCTTCTTTTTTTACCGTCTTTTCAATTAAGTTATTATATTTATTAACAGACCAGTTTTTTGTATTCCATTTGGAAAAAGGAGCAATCCCTATTTTAAAATATCCATCATAGGCTTTCACTTTTTTCCCGGCCCAATTTTTTAGCCCGCCAGAAAGAGGGAAAAAACAATTAGGGGTTAATTTTTTATTAATAAATCCCATCTTTTGTACTATTCTAAAATTTTTTCTTATAACATGAGCTGGCAGTTTGCTATGATTTAATTTATAATTGTTTGATATAAATATTTTATGCAGCCCGTTACCAATACAACCATATCTGTTTCTTATGCCTGCTAACCAGGGAATTATGCTTGATCTAAAAACCCATTGAAGATCCAATGAATTTGTCCAGCTGTCTTTTCTTATTTTCTTAATAAATTTTTTTATATATCTATATAAAGCCACATAATTAAAATTTCTATAATATGATTCAACCTGTGTTTTATTGAAAACATAGAGTTTATCTATCGATTTATAATGTTTTAATAAATCAGAAGCTTTATCCTCGACAACCCAGCCCAATCTTACATCATTTTGCGATTTTTTTATACCTTCAACAACAGGTATATTCATTAAAACATCTCCCATTGAACTAAGTTTAACTATAAGTAAATTGTCTATATTTTTCATACCCACCTGCTTTTAAATTTATCTATCAAGATTCCAGTATAATTTATTAAAGTCTTTATTTTAAAATTATCCTGATGGAAAGCTTTATTTAGATATTTTTTTGCTTCCTTTTTTTTGTTTTGCATCAAATATCTCTTTGTCATATCTAAATAATGTTTATATTTAACCTTTTTTTCAATCTCATTACCTACCAAATTGAAATATTTCATTTTGATCCTAAATAGATCCTTCTCCCCCTGTATTTTTTTATCACTGTTTGATAATCTACCTTCCGTATGATAATACATATTAACCATAGCTTCTTTGTTATAATCAACATTAAACCCCTTTATTAAGATTCTTAGAATAAGCTCATATTCATGTCCTGTTAATAAATCTTTAAAAAGACCAACTTTATCAAATATTTTTTTTCTAAGAAACAATCCGGAAGTTGGAGAAAGATTTCTAATCATATGTTTTTTCAATGCTTCTGTATTACCCGATGCATAAGTTTTTGCCCTCATTTTTCTATAATTTCCTTTTGAATCCATAAAATTTATCTGGCAGTATACCAATCCTAAATTAGTGTAAGCACTATTTATATATTTATTATATTGTTTCTCAACCTTTTCCGGAAGGTATTCATCATCATCGTCCAGAAAAGTAATAAATTCTCCCTCTGCATTTTTAATTCCGGTATTTCTTGCCAAAGCACCGCCTTTGTTATTTTTATGTTTGATATACTGAATTTTTTTGTCGGTTCGATACTTTTTTATAAATTCAATTGTTTCTCTTCTGAATCTATCATTTTCATTATTATCATCCACAACAATAATTTCAATATTCTCATAGGTCTGACTGTTTATACTATCCAGTGCCCTTTTAAGCTTGCTAGGACGTTTATATGTAGGAACAATTACACTTACTAATGGTTTTTCTTTCATAATCTAATCCAATTTTCAGGAACTCTGTTTTCACTACTTCTATTTTCACTTTTAAACCAGGTTTTAGGAGCCACAACTATTTTTTTCTTATTCCTATTCAAATATGCCGGCCACCAGCTAAAACTGCTGTTGGCTATGATGTTGTTTTTGCATTTTTTCATCAGATAGAAATCAACTTTAGCATCATTTCCTTCAACAAATTTAAGATTATATTCGTTATTAAATTTCTTTTTGGTCCATTTGATGTCATTTGAAAAAATATAAAAAATCGGGTCCAATTTATTATTTGAAACATAACTCATTGCTTTTCTATAATAATTTAAATCACATACATTAAATATTTTCCTGATATGTTCATTACTAATATAATCACCTCTACGCACATGTACGGCCACAGATTCTGAATTTTCAATTTCATTTTTCAAGTCCCTGTTCTCATCTGTTAATTTTATATTCATTTTAAAATCTTTATGAAGGGAATCTTTAATCCCGGAAAAATACTTATAGGACTGCCAGTAACCATCCAGATAAGCTTCTTTACGATTTAGAATTGTTTTTTCAAAAGTATCTTTTCTCTCTTTTAAATAAAATCGTTTTCCCTTCTTTAAAAAAAGAAAAGAACCCAGGTTGTAGAAAATATCTTTTGTTTTTATTCTAACAATATCATACTGTGTTGCAAATTCCGGATTCAAATTGAAAATATTTAAAGAATATTTCCGATATGTATCTTGTTTTTTATTTCTACTGTACCATTTTTTATCAAGTTTTAATTCTGTATTATTTAAAATAGAAACTGCTTTACCAGTTGCATATTGAAACATCTGATTGCCAAGACCGCCTTTTAATTTTACAATTATCATATTACTTTCTTAATGTTTCGTAATTTTCTAAGAACCAGTTGTAGGTTTTTTCAATTCCTTCTTTTAATTCCGTTTGATGCTTCCATCCAAGAGAATGAAGTTTAGATACATCAAGCAGCTTTCTGGGGGTGCCATCCGGTTTCGAAGTATCCTTTACAATTTTCCCTTCAAATCCCACGACATCTTTAATTAATTCTGCCAGTTCAATAATAGAAATATCCTTACCTACTCCAATATTCACAAATTGATTTTTATTATAATTATTCATCAAAAAATGCAGAGCATCTGCAAGATCATCCACATATAAAAATTCTCTTTTTGGCTTTCCGGTCCCCCATATTGTTACACTTTCTTCATTATTTATTTTTGCCTCGTGAAACTTTCTTATTAGTGCAGGTAATACATGTGATGTTTCAAGATCAAAATTATCATGAGGACCATAAAGATTAGTTGGCATTGCTGAAATAAAATTGGTTCC
>VSIX01000048.1 GCA_008086245.1 Candidatus Mcinerneyibacterium aminivorans | reverse complement strand
TTTGTCTATTTTTTGAAAAAATAGATTTTAAAAATCGAACTGTAATCCCTGTTGAAATAAAAATTACAGCAATCCAGTATAAATAAGCTATCCAGCTTATATTTAAAATGGGAATTAAATAATCCAGACTAAAAAGTATATAATCAATAAGAATTACTGTGACATAACCGGTTATAAAACCAAGAAGATTTTTCTTGTTATAGAAATTTTCTCCAACCCATAACGAAATGATCACAATTCCCATAAGCAATCCAAAAATTAAAAACATTAAAAAAATTAACCAAACCGGAATACCAATCACCGAACCAATTAATAATACTGTAATAAATGGAAAAAGAATCCAAAAAACCACCCCAATTAAAATATCCTTCATGAAATTTTTTCTGAATTTTTCTTTCTGCTCAAATATTTGAGTTTTTAGAAGATAGTATATCAATAATAGAAATAAAAATAGTGTAAAATTGAATTTTATTTTACCCCAGAAAGCCGGGTGGGATTTTTTTTCTGATCTTTTTTTCCCCTTAGAAGCTCCTTTTATTTCTACTCCTTTGTTCTCTCCCGATATTTTTGCCACGGAATAATCGGCTTCAATTTCAGTTGTAGAGGTAATAATTTTAGAATTAATTATATATATATTTCCCTTAACTTTTCCTTCTGATTTAATTTCAAACAATGAATTTTCCAGGATCAGGTCCCCTTCGATACTGGCCATAAGTTTAACTTCAGAATTATTAATATAAACATCCTCTGTAATATCCTCTTTTATAAAAAAATCCTGTCTGTTTTCTATCTGGTTTGCCTTATTTTTTTTAGATTGAAGCTCACCTCCACATATAGTGTTCATAACAAGCAATATCAGAACGAATGAAATTAAATATTTTTTCATACTAAACACCCCGCATTCATTGTGCATGAAGCACAGCTACTATATCCGAAGGAGTTACTACCCCTTCTATCCTTTTTTCATTGCCCACTATTATAATAGACACATTACTCTGAATAAATGTTTCTTCTAATTCATTAAAAGGGGTATTTTTTTTAACAAAGTGTACATCATGGTTCATTATTCCTTTTAAGGGAATATTGGTATCTCCTCTATCATAGATATCATAAATTTTCTTCTTAGGAATCCATCCTACAATTTTCCCTTCATTATTGGCAACCGGGAAATTCATATAATAAAGATATTTGATTTTTTCAACAGCATCTTTAACTTTTTCGTTGCTGTTTAATATAAATACAGGGAACGATAAAATATCCTTTGCCTTTAAAATTGGTTCTATTTCGGTTTTGAGTATATTTATCAATCTCTTTTTTATCTTTTGGATATCTTGTTTGTAGATTGTTGCAGAGCCAGCCTTTACATGCCCCCCACCGTTAAAATAGGACATTACCTCATTTATGTTTATACTATTTAAAGAGGTTCTTCCAACCATATGAATTTTATTTCCCATACCAACAATAACAAAAATAGTTTTATAATTTTTCATATACTGAACTTTGTGAACTATATCCGAGATTCCCCCAACAATTTCTTTTAATTTTATGGTTGAAATTGCAATATCATAATTTTTTATTTTGTATGTATTAATCTCACTCAACATTCTATTCAGTAGATCATCCTGCAGCGTATTAAATCCTCTATTTAAATAGGAGGATACTAAATCGAGCTTACCCCCATCTTTTAGAAGTTTAGAAACAATTTCTACATCTCTTGATGTTGTATTTGGATAAATAAGAGATCCCGTATCTTCATAAATACCCATCAGAAACAAATTAGCCTCTATCGGATTAACAGAAATATCATTTGCATACAGTTTTTCCATAAGCAGAGTAGTAACAGACCCCACCTGTATATCAACATTATTCTCATTTCCTCTAATATCCCCCTCCGGATGGTGGTCCCATATAATAATTTTTGGATTCATTTCATCCAATATATTTGAAAACCTGCCTATCCTGCTTTTCCTTCTCGTATCAACAATTACTACCTCATCAATTTTTTCTTTTTTGCTGATATAGGAAAATTTCTTAATTGGAAAATGCTTATAATAAAGTTTTAAAAACATTTTCACGTTATCTCTCTTTTTCCCTATACTACATATTTCGCCTCCTCCGTATAATTTTTTAGCAGCATACATTCCAGCAAGAGAATCAAAATCCATTCCCTCATGACTAATAAATATTCTCATATCAGTGTGCTTCCCACCAGTTATTTCCCGTAGAAATATCCACCTTCATCTTTACCTTTATCAAAAAGGGGATATCTTCCATAATATCTTTAATTATTTTCTTAAATCTATTTTCTTCTCCCTCTTTCACTTCGAATAAGAGTTCATCATGGATTTGGGAAACCAAATATATTTTATCATTATTCTTTATTTCTTTATGAATATTATTCATAACAACCTTTAATATTTCTGCTGAACTTCCCTGCAGTGGAGTGTTAACAGCAATTCTCTCTGCTGCTTCCCTTCTAAATCTATTTGAACTATTTATACCTCTAACATATCTTCTTCTTTTTGATATTACCGACACATATCCATTTTTTCTGGCTTTACTTATCTGCTCATTTATATACCTTTCCACTCCCTGAAATCTATCGAAATACCTTTCAATATAATCCTTCGCTTCGGATAGCTCTATTTCCAGCTGCTGTGATAAACCGTAGGGAGAAAGTCCATAGACTATTCCGTAATTAATACTTTTGGCAAAATTTCTTGTTCTCTTATCACTCATTCCAAACAGATGTATGGCAGTTTCGGTGTGTATATCTCTGTCATCCTCAAATATCTCATTTAGCGTTTCATCTTCTGAAAATTGAGCCAGCAGTCGTAATTCCATTTGGGAATAATCTGCTGACATAATTTTATACCCCTCTCTAGGAATAAAAAGTTTTCGCATTTTATTACCCCATTCTCCCTTAACCGGAATATTCTGCAGGTTGGGGTCTTTAGAGGAAAGCCTCCCGGTTGATGTTCCGCAGTAATCAAAATAAGTATATAGTCTCTGCTCTTCATCCAGATAGTTCATATATGGTTTAACGTAGGTGGAATATATTTTATGTGCCTCACGATAATCAAGAATTTTCTGGGCTATTGGGTGGACTTCTTTGAGTTTATTCAAAACATCATAATTTGTAGAATATCCTGTTTTTGTTTTTTTAAC
>VSIX01000047.1 GCA_008086245.1 Candidatus Mcinerneyibacterium aminivorans | reverse complement strand
TGAGCAGGGATCATCTTCTTAATACATATAAAAATCAGTGTGTAAACAGAAAGAATGATGATTTTATGATAGATTTTAATAATTTTGATTATGTAGAAGGGCGTAGTTATTGTGAAAGAGTTATTGTTAGAGATGGACAAATTAGAAAAGTTAATTTTTTTATAAGGCTTTATAATATTAATGAGTTAAAAAAAATGTCAAAAAAGTATGATATGATTATTGAAGATGTTTATGGAGACTGGTCCGGGGGGAATTATGATAAAAATGCTAAAAGACAAATAGTAATAATGAAAAAAAGATAGGAGAAATATAAAGAAAGTATATAGAAAAATAAGGGGACAAAGCCAGGTAATCCAGCAGAGCTGGTTTCCAATTGTCGATTGTCGATTGCCGATGGTCAATTGTACGATTTAAAATAATAGAGAATATATAAATAAGGTATACCTCTGTTTCAATGAAAACTAAAAAATTCGAAGAAAAATGTAAAAGTGATAAAGAGTTGAGTAGGAAAAAAATAAAATAGAGGGGATTATAAAAAAGAATGTATAAATGTGAAGACCTGACCCCATTCCACGTTTGGGGATGCGATTAACTTTCGATTGGTTGCTGATCTGTTTGACCAGAGAGATGGGTTAAAAAATTTAAATAAGTGGTTCTGGCTGTAGTTTAGAAATTTAAAGGAGGTATTGTGTCTGAAAAAAGTAAAAGAGATTTATTTAATCATTTAATTTATAAAGCAAGAGATTTTATCGAAAAGGGTAAAGAACTTACCGATGATGAATTTCAGGAGTATGAAGAAATTAAAGAGAAAGTTGAAAAGCTGGTTGATAAAAATTTTAATGAAATATTTAATCCATTTAAATTTTCTAGGCTTGTTGAGTTAAATAGGTTAGTTGATCTTAATGATAAAAAGGATCTTCAGAAAGAAATTGGTGAAAAATTAACAGAGAAGGATTGGGTATTAGATACATATTTTTATTTTTATTATGGATCCTTTTATGCATTGATAAATATGATTGATGATAAATATCTGGATCCCGAAAAATTGATTAAAATTTATGTAAATCAAGTTCCGGTAGCACAAAGTGAAGATCAGATGCTCGATATATTAAAAATTAGAAAAATTTATCCTGAAGAATATAAAAAAAATTTAGATTTAGAAGAGATAAAAGAAAGAATTATTGATGAAGTTGATAACGGTCCGATTATAAATAACAATGAAGATTTGGAAGAAACTGTTAGAGGTTTTTTTGGACGTTTAATTGATACTTTAGGAATTTTTGTTGATGATGTAATTGTTGATTCCCATTTGTGGGATTGGGATGAAGAACTTGAAAATGAAGATGAATAGCAAAATAATAGTATTGAAGATATTTTAGGATGGTATATAATTACATATAAATAGGGGATATTTATGAGTTTATTACAGATTAAAAATTTTCTAAAAAATAAAAATATTGAAATTGATGTTAGAAAAGAAGCTTTTTTTCTATCCACATTTTTTTTAAAGCCGGACAAGAGGAAAGATTTAAGTATAAATACAAATTTTTCAAAATTTGTAGAGGATGACCAAGTAACTGAAGAAAAATACAGCGAAATAAAATTATACCGGGAGGAGTTTGTTGAAAAATATCCCGATCTGCAATTAGGATTTCTTCCCTTTAAAAGGGAAACTCTTGATAGAATTATGGGCCTTATTCTCGATACTTCTTTCTGGGATATTATATTTTTTGGACAGGAAAAGAAATATGATGATCTCAGAAATATAATTAATTACTGGATTTCAAAAGCAAAGATAAATGATAAAGTTACCCTTGGATTAATTGAAGCTGAGAAGTTTTTGTTTAGCTATCCGGATTTATTTTCTAAATTTGATTCCGATATTAATATCTATCTTGGTGATAAATACCTTTATTATATATTTAAATTTCTATATGAATCAAATAATAAAATAAGTATTTATAAAATTCATAACCGAGGAGGACCTGAAAATTATCTTGAAGGTATCGAGTTACATGATGAAAATTATTGCTGGGCATTTCCCGAAAGAAGCAGAAAGTTCAGCTATGAAGATATTAATGAAGAATTCAAATCCAGTAGGAAGGAAATAATTGCACTGGGAAATATTTTAAATTCACTTGGGGATAATAGTATTTTAAATATTTTGCTGCCGGTAGGTTTTACCTTTATAAATGATACAAAATATATGCGAAATAATTTTATATTGGACAGTAAAAATATTAATTTAAAAGAAGTTTTTGCCCTTCCTAAAAT
The DNA here is from genome assembly GCA_008086245.1 of Candidatus Mcinerneyibacterium aminivorans. Lineage (GTDB taxonomy): Bacteria > Macinerneyibacteriota > Macinerneyibacteria > Macinerneyibacteriales > Macinerneyibacteriaceae > Macinerneyibacterium > Macinerneyibacterium aminivorans. The sequence goes on along the minus strand of VSIX01000047.1, from coordinate 285 downwards.
AAAAAATTATACTTCAACTAATGTCTGTTCACTAAAGTTTGAAAAAAAACAAAAGGAAGAAAAAGAAAGTATAATCCTTGGAAGGCTTGAAAAAGATAATTCTTCTTTTAAAATTATTGATAAAATAGAACTTGATTATGATAACGAAATGCTTAGAACAACATGAACAAATGGGGTCAGGTCTTCACATTTATACAAAGTTCTTGATTCTTTTACAGGAGATGTTAATATTTAATTATTATGGCACGACCTATAAGAGTTGAATATCCATATGCAATATATCAT
>VSIX01000046.1 GCA_008086245.1 Candidatus Mcinerneyibacterium aminivorans | reverse complement strand
TTCTTTTTAGTTGCATTAAGATAATTGATCATTTGAGCCTTATGTTTTTTTGAAATATTCTTCACCGTTTTTAATTCTAAAATAATTTCATCATTAACTAAAATATCAGAAAAATACTTTCCCACTAGTTTATTCTTATAAAATACTTTAATAGGTGTTTGTTGTTCTGCTTTAATATTTTCTTTTTCAAGTAATAGCATTAAAGAATTCTCATAAACCTTCTCTAAAAAACCATCTCCCAGCTCCCTATGTATCTTCATTGCTAAACCAATTATTTTATAAGATAAATTTTTATATAATATTTTATCCATATAACCTCACTTTTAATCTGTGTAAATTAGTTTAATTCGTTGTTAATATCAATTCTTTTTTCTAAAACTATCAATAATTAAACCAATCCCCAGTAATACTTCCCCCACATAAAATAATGATTGTATTTTAATAAGATTTTTAATTTGATCTGCAGTAAAAATACTGTAAAAGCAATTTGCTAGTCCAATTAATAACACTAAAATTGCAAGTATAAATTCAATTTTTGATTTAATTTTTTCATATTTTCTCCTTTTTTTGTTATATTTAATACACTCCTTTTTTAATTCACAACATTTTATTTTTAAATAGTATCTCAGATATTTTTAATCCAATAATCGATATTATTATTGACAAAATAACATAAATTAGCCCTATTATATAATTATCAGAAGATATTTTTAATATACTTTGTATTTTATCTGATAATAGATATAATCCTATGATCCCGATATTTGAAAAAAATAATGTTAGTAAAATCCCTGTAAATAATGAACTTATTAATATCCCTATAATCAAGCCTAATATTGATCCATAAACTAAAAAACATATAAACATTGCTGCTAAATTTAAAATATTTCCGAATGTAATCTGGAAAGTGTTAATTTTTAAATAAAAATAATCCAATCCTAAAACAAAAATTATTGATAATATCCCCGGAGTTAACACACTTATAAAAACAGAGAAAAAACGAGAAAACAGTAAAGTTTTATGTTTAACAGCTCTAGTAACAAAAGGAACAAACACCTTTTCTTTTATTTCCGTAATTAAATTGGCAGTAATTATACAGCTAGCGATAATACATATCATCTGAAAAATCATAATTATTTGTCCAAAACCATTTGAAGTGAAATATATCAAAGCTAAGACAAGTGGAACCAAAATCGAAGTATATAATATAAATTTACTTTTTATAAAATATTTTAATTCATCTTTTAATATCAGAATTTGATCCATTTTTTTACCCCCTATTAATGGTTTTATTATATAAAGTTTCTAAATTCCAAACTTCCGGAATAATACTTTTTATTTTGCACTTCCTTTTTAACAATTCTTTTATAAAATAATTAATTGCTTCATTATATTGAGAATTTTTTGAAAATTCTAACACAAAGCTATTATTTTTATATAAATAATAATTTTTAATTCCATACTTCAAAGGAATATTATTATCATTAGTATTTATAGGATTATATGATAAATTTACTCTAACACCGTTTTCTTTCTCAACTTTTTTATATAATTTAGAAATATTTCCACAATATTTTAATTTTCCTTCATCAAGAATGGCTATAAAATCTGTAAGTTCTTCAATATCACTTAAAATATGGGATGAAAATATTATCGTTGTACCTATCTCTTTTAAATCAGTTAGAATATTTTTTACTTTATATCTACTTTCTGGATCAAGTCCGTTGAAAGGTTCATCTAATACTAAGATTTCCGGTTTATGTAAAATTGCTTGTGCAACACCCACTTTTTGTACCATTCCTCCAGATAATGACTTTATTTTTTTATTTTTCTTGTTAATTAGATTCAATTTTGCTAGTACTTCTTCTATTCTTGTATTTAAATATTTAGAATCAATATTTGATAATTTTCCTAGAAGAACTAAAGTATCATAAACAGTTCTCCATTTATGAAAACTCATATTTTGCGGAAGATAACCTATTTTTTTATATATATCCAATTTATCATTATAGTATTCTTTCCCATTAATTTGAACATTTCCATCATAATCTTTAATTAAATTTAATATGATTTTCATAGTAGTAGTTTTTCCTGCTCCATTAGGCCCAATATATCCTAATATTTCTCCTTTCTTTACTTCAAAAGAAACATTTTTTAAGGCAGTCTCTTCCCCGTAATTCTTACTAACATTCTTAATTTTTATACTTGTTTTTTTTCTCATACCCACTCCTTTTAATTGTTTTTATAATTAATATTAATGATTTAATT
>VSIX01000045.1 GCA_008086245.1 Candidatus Mcinerneyibacterium aminivorans | reverse complement strand
TTAATCTTTTATCTTATTCTTATACTAATACTGATACTAATACTAATACTAGGGAAAAAAGCTACGCGTTTTTCCCTCTATTCTCCAGCTTAACTTTCTTTATATCGCTTCTAACCATTTTACTTCCTCTTATTTAAAAGATTTTTCATAAATTCTTTGTTCTGATCAACAATTATTGTATTAAAATTATCATACAAAACAAACCCGGGAGGAGTACCTTTAGGCTTCCGTACATATTTACAGTTTGTATAATCCACACTAACCTTGCTTCCCCACCTTGATTGGCTAAAATATACTGCAATCTGAGCTGCAGCTTCAAAGATCTCATCTGGAACTTCTTCACCTTTATATTTTATTACGACATGGCTTCCTCTTCCATTTCTAACATGAAACCACCAGTCATCATCATTACCTAATTTAATAGAAACCTGTTCATTTTCCTTAGCACTTTTACCATAATATATCTTATACCCTTTATATTTAATATATCTATATTTTTTCTTTTTTTTATGCTTTCTTTTTTTACGGGAGGAATTTTTTTCTACATTAACTCCGTACTCCTGAAGCTCCTCTACAATATTTTTATAATTTTCAAAACTATCTATCTGCTTCACAAAATGAAGAGTATTTTTAAGATATTCAATTTCGTTTTTCAGTTCCTTAATTCTTCTATCAATTTTATCAAGAGCTCTTTTCCCCTTTTTATACTTATCATAGTACTTTTCTGCATTTTCCTGTATATTTTTATCTGTATCAATTTTTATTTTTTCTTTTGTTCCAGTTTTGTAATTATCCAGCTCTACTGTTTCAGATCGATTATTGATTTTATGCTTGTATGCAAGCAGCAGATCACCATATGTTTTATATTTCTCGTACTCCTGATGCTTAATTTTGTCTTTTTTCACTTTTTTAAGTGTTTTCTCATCTTTCTTAACCCTGTTATCAATTAATTCATTCAAATTCTTAATTTTATTATTGAGTATTTTCTTATTTAAATATTTGTCATAATACAAATTTGTAAGTGTAATTAAATCACTGGATTCTTTAATAAGTTCAGCACTTTTATATCTTATCAAAGAAAGCAAATATTTTTTATTTTCCCTGTAAATATAATATTTATCATTATTTAAGTCATTTTTAAACTCTTCAATTATTTCGATAAATTTTTTTTCTTCATTTTTTAATCTATATTTCAGTTCTTTATCAAGATAGGGATGGATATTTTTAAATATGGACAATAATTTCTTCCCATCTTCGTGCATTTTCAGGACTCCGCTTTTATCAAAATTAAAAAAGGAGAGCCTATCAGCTGCAGGAGGAAAATATTTATCGTTTTTTTGAAGTGCCCGCTTTCCTCTTGAAGGTTTTAATACATGAAGAATCTTGGATTCATGAGTTAAATAGCAGTTTATTCTCCTGCCCAAAAATTCAAATATTAATTTATATACTTTCTTCCCAAGTGGGGATATTTTTGATATTTCCACAAAGCCAATTCTATCATCATTTATCGTATCAATATTTATAATTTTCCCTCTATTTATTTTATTTTCCAGGAACTTATAGAACGGATGGGTATAATCACTATTAAAATCAGTTTTATTCTCATAAAGCTGAATCCTTGGATTGCTGGAGTTAAAATTTATATAAAAATGGTAATCCCTCAAATTGAAAAGAAGTATATTTTTGGAATATTTAATATCCCATATTAAGGAACCAGAAATTTTTCCACTAATCTGTTTGATTAGCTTGTTAAATGTAATACCATCCATAATTTACTTTTCATTTTTTAAATTATTAATAAATTTATCTTTATTCACAACATGTCTATGATGTTTTCCCCTGGAGATTATAGTTTTGTTTTTTTTCTTAACAACTTTAATATCCAGCTGAATTTTTCCTCCCTCAATTGTAGTAATTTTCCCTTTAATTATTATTCTATCATTCTCAAGAAGCGGTTTTTCATGGGTGAATTCTATAAATGTTCCAACAGTAGTATGTTTATTATCAAGAAATTTCTGAATAAACTCATTCGAGGATTTTTCAATTAAGGCTATCATTGATGGAGTGGAAAGAACTTTTATACCTATATGGTCAGTAGTTAGATTTTCATCAATAACATACTCTTTCTTAAATTTTTGATTTTGTTTTAAATTAATCATAATATACTCCCTAAAAATATATATCTTTAATTTTTTCTTCAAAAATTTCTGCTACTTCGTCTTCCTCAACAACCGAAAGCATGTCCATAAAGGCCTGTTTTAAATCCATCATTTTTAATTCAAGCTTCTCTTCTGAGTAACCTTCTTTTTCCCTAAGCCTATTTCTATAATATTTTAAATTCTCCTTATTAATGATTTTAAATATTTCCTTAATTTTTTCTGTATCAAAAGATATTAAAATTTTAAGAAAATCTTTATTGAATTCGATTAAGGAGTTAATTATCATTTCCTCAAAATTTTCAATTTCCTCAATGCTATATCTGTCAATTAAAAATACCATTTTTGACATGCGATTGTAAAAATAAACATATCTGGATATATTTTTTAAATTATAGTTTATTTTTTCGTCAGAATCATCAATATTATTTAATAATTTTTCATATCTTGAATTTAAATCACTCGATATTTTCTTGGCAATATATTTTGAGTGATATTTTCTTAGATTCTGATTTATTATAAATTCCATAATCGATTCAAATTCATCTATATACAAAAAATCCAAAAGATTAATAGCATAAAATAGTTTTTTCTTATCATAGCTTTCGTATAAAAAAGCCTTCTTTAATATTAAATAATCATAATAATTATTATCAATTAAAATATTATTTTTCTGCGCTCTATCTCTATAGTATAGAACATCATAATTGTAATTTTGATATGCTGAAAATTTCAAATCCACATTAGTTTTAACATCATTATAAACAGGGTATAATGAATTATTAACAGTAGCATAATCAATATTAAAAAAGTGATTTATTAACCTGGATTTAAATTCATAGTCCTGCTCCATATTTAAATAATTATTTATATTAATATTTGTAGCAATATAATTATTATTCTCTTCATCAACAACAGAAGCTATAATTAAGTCAATTTTATCCGGTACTTTTGATTTTATTAATTCAATATCGATTAGATCATTCTGTTCTTCATATTTGTAAAAGAAAAAATTATTTTTAAACTGTTTAAATTCGAGGTCCTTGGAATAAATTAAATCACTATTTCTAATATCCTTAAAGCCATTTTCAATACAGTTGCTAATTCCACTTTTTAAGTTATTTATTTCATTTTCAGTTAACAGGCTTGAAAATCTTCTATAGATATTAATTTCATTATCTTCAATAAGATAGTAATTAAATATAATTTTTGATTTCTCTATCATATTAATTAAGTATATTAAATCATTATCCTCCATGAAATCATTAAATACAAAAGAATATTTTCTTACATCAATCAGGGTTTTTTTATGAAATATCTTTAATTCAGAATGAACAACCCCTTCATAATATGTAGAAAAATCAATATTTATTAATGAATCATCAGGAATTTCTACTTTTTTTATTGTTTTTATAAAAATTTCAACTTCTTCATTATCATTTAAAATGAAAAATATTTTCCTGTTATTTCTATTTTCAAATATTTTTGTAATTATATATTTAGATCTCTCATCATTTTTTTCAAAATATTTTTCAATATCATATGTTTTATAATCCAAATCTTTTTTTAAGTTTTTAAAATTGATATTAATCACCTTCTTTTTTAATCTTTCTGCTAATTTCTTTAAAAACTCCCTGTAGTATATCAATTTCCCTATTAGAAGGTACAGCCCTGTTAAGCAAATATTTTATGGAATGAAAAAGTTCTATTCTTTTGTGTTTCCCGGAAAATTTGATTGTATCAAGCAATTTTTCTATACGTTTAAACAAATGTTCTTTTCTTTTTAGATTAGCTGCCAGATAATCAGGTGTTTGTGATAGCCCTTTTTCATTTAATTTTTGATAAATTTCGTATCCTACAATTAACACTGCCTGGGCTAAATTTAATGAAGATAACTTCGGAGAAGTAGGTATATTTATTATATCATTAACATAGGCTAATTCCTCATTACTTAACCCCTTGTCCTCTCTACCAAATAATATACCTATTTTGAATTTTTTCGAAAATTTTAATATTCTACCGGTTATACCCTTTGCTGTATAATACTTATTACTGGCTGCTCTTTTTCTGTTAGTAGTCCCAACTAAATATTCAAAATCTTCAACAGCATTTTCTAATTTGTCATAAACTACTGAATTTTTCAGAACGGCATAGGCGCTTACAGACATTTTTCTGGCCATTGTAGAATTAATTTCAGCTTCCGGATTAACTAAAATTAAATTTTTCAAGCCATAATTTTTCATTGCTCTTGCAACACTGCCGAGATTACCATTGTAAATAGGCTCAACTAAAATTATATAAATATTTTTTAACATCTTACTTTTCTTTTTTGCCAGCTTTTTTTGAAGCGTTGGAATCCTTTCTTTTATAGTCTGTTGTATAAAAGCCATCACTTTTAAAAATAACTCCATTCCCAAATATCAATCTTTTAACTTTGCCTTTACACTTGGGACATTCCTCTAAAGGGTCCGCCGTAATTTTCTGTTTTTTTTCAAATTTGTAATCGCACTTATCACATTTATAAACATAGGTTGGCATAATAATCCCTCCTTTAATTTAAAAAATATTAACCTTTGTATATCAACCCAATTCGCAATAAATTATAATTGTAATATAACATTATTCAACTAATTATTTTTATATTTAACTGGTTCCAATAAATTGATACAATATATTGATAAAATTTCTGAAATAATTTTTAAAAAATATTCTAATTAATAGTTTTTATTTTTTTTAATTAAAATATTTTCTATTATGACATCCTTAACAGGATAGTTTTTAAATTGATTTTTCTTTTGCACATTTAACCCTGCAATTTTTTCAACTACATCCCACCCGGATATTACCCTTCCAAATACAGTATAAGATGTTTTAAAATCCTTGGTAAATCCGTAATTTAATTCCTTGTTTGATTTTAAATTAATAAAAAAACTGCATGTAGCAGAATGCGGGTCATTTCCGGATCTGGCCATTGCTACAGTTTTTTTGATATTGTATAGTCCATTATCCGCTTCAGATTTTACTGGTTTATATGCCTGAATTTTTTTTATGTTTTGCTTCCTATTTATGGTATATCCTCCTCCCTGAATAATAAAATTATTAATAATTCGATAAAAGACCGAATTTTTAAATTTATTGTTTTCGGCATATCTTACAAAATTTGCTACCGTTTTGGGTGAATCTTTAGGATAAAGTCTAATTTTAAACTCACCCATATTTGTCTTTACAACAGCTGTTGTCCCGGCAAAGGAATTAATAATAACAATGCTAATTAACAGCAGGATTATTATGATTTTTTTCATTCTTTAACTCCCTTTAAAATGCTTTCATCATGAATGTAAGATAACCAGTAAGCTTTTTTCTTATTTACAATTTCGGAGGTAATTAAATTCTTATTTACTAACTCTTTCAACCTCATATTTAAACTTACCGAGTCAAGTTTTGTAATTTGCTGCAAAGTTTTATCCCCTGGAAAAATAAAACTTTTTTTACTTATATACTCCATGATTTGTGATGATTTCTTATCAATTGAATAAATATTATTCACCGTGTTAATTACTGTTTTTTCGTCCACTTTCTCATAATTATTGATTTTTTTGTATTTTAAAGTTTTTATTAACATATACATAAGCAACCTGGGATTCCCCTTAGCAATAGCAAATATCATTCTTAGTGCTGAATTCGTATAATTATTGATCTCTTCTTTGTTTATTCTTTTGAATAAAATCTTTTTAAACTCCTTTACAGAAAAATATTCAAGATTTATTAAATCATTTAAAAAAGAAAATATTGAGTTACTTTCATTATTCATAAGATCATTTTCAATTTTTGTATGCAGCTTTTTATTAATTGAGAAAATCCATGTTATATTATCTAAATTAAGCAAATCGGAGAGCTCTATTAAAAAATTGTAAATTTTGTTATTTTTTGAAAGTTTATCAATTGTAATTTTGTCAATATCATCCACAAAAATAAAAACCTTTTCATTCAAAGAACAAAAGAAGTCATATATTATATCATGCATCTGTTCTGTCGAAAGAAGGTTTTTTTTAAAATTTTTATTTTCATCCACGAGGCTGCTTATAAAATTAAATACCTTTTGTTCCTGTATTTCTCCAATATTTTCCCCCTTAAGAAGCAATTTTGCAAGAGTTTCTATCTGCTGGCTAAATCGCAACTTTTTTTTGGTTTCCTCAAAATTATATTCATATTTTTTACTGATAATTTGATTCATTAATTTTCTATAGAAATAAGTTTTATCAAGGGAAGGAGCACTTATAAATATTGTAGAAAAATCTTCTTCAATTTTATTTTTTATTAGATTTAAAAAGGATGTTTTTCCTATTCCTTTATTACCCGAAATAGCACAATTTTTAAAAGACCTTAAAAGACCTAAAATATAATTTATTTCATTTTCTCTATTAACAAATTGGTCCAGTTCACTTTCTTTAATTGGAAGAGTTTTAATTTTACTTACCATAATATTTTTCAATATTCTTTATTAATTCATCAATCAAATTATCTTCTTTATATTTACCAATTATTTTATCCTTTAAAAATATTAATCCTTCATGAGTCCCACCAGCAATACCTATATCAGCATCCCTGGCTTCTCCCGGCCCATTTACTGCACACCCCATTATTGCTATCTTTAAGTTCTTATCCATATCAGGCAGATTGTTTTCAACTTTCTTTACCATAGACTCAACATCAATTTTTGCTCTGCCGCAGGTAGGACAGGAAATAATCTCAACCCCGAACTTTCTTTTATTTAATGAAGATAATATATTTTTTGCAACTTCAACTTCTTTGACCGGATCTCCTGTAAGAGATACTCTTATTGTATCACATAATTTTTTATACAATAAAATACCCAGACCTGTAGAGGATTTAACAGTTCCCTTTAATGATCCGCCAGCTTCCGTAATTCCTCCATGTAATGGATAATCCATTTTTTTTGAAAATTTCTCATAGCTTTTTATTGTTTTTAAAACATCCGAGGATTTCAAAGAAACTTTTATATCGTAAAAATTTAATTTTTCCAGAATTTTAATATGATCAACAGCTGAGTCAACCAAACCGCTGGGAGTAACATTATATTTTTTTCTGTTTATAGATCCCGAATTAACCCCGATTCTAATTGGAATACTTCTACCAGATTTTTTAATTTTTTGAACTATCTGTTCTACATATTTTTCTTTTTTAATATTTCCCGGGTTTATTCTTAAACCGTCTATCCCCTGATCTATACTTTTCAAGGCCAGCCTATAATCAAAATGAATATCCGCTATTAATGGTATATTAATCTTCTTTTTTATTTTTCTAATTGCTTCAGTAGATTCCATATCAGGTACAGCAACCCTTACTATTTCACATCCTGCTTTTTCCAGAGATTTAATCTGATCAACGGTAGCTTCAATATTTTTTGTCTCTGTATTTGTCATTGATTGAATGGTAATGGGATTGTTTCCCCCAACAGGAACATTCCCTATATATACTACACGCCTATTTCTCATTATAAAACACCCTTGAATATTTTTATAATATCATTGTAGGTAATAAATAGGGCCAATCCTACTAATAACAAAGCACTAATTTGCATAATTATATTTAATGTCTTCGGTTTAAGAGGTTTTCCCCTTAATTTCTCAATGCCCAAAAATAGAATATGTCCACCATCAGTGATTGGAATTGGTATTAAATTAACAATACCAAGATTCATTGAGATAATAGCCAGAAACTGAAATAATGGAACAATACCTAAAGTTGCAAATACAGCAGTCACTTTCACAATACCTACAGGACCGCTAACTGTTTTCACAGAAACAGCTCCTGAAAATAACATTTTTAACATATTAAACATTTTACCTATCCATCCAATAAATCTGTTAATTGCTTCTGAAAAAGCTTTGAAGAATGGATATTTAACAATTTCGGTTTCTACTGTTTCAAATATAACTCCCAAATAGTATCCTTCCTGCTGCTGTCTTTGAGCCAATTCAACATTTTTCTCTATTACATTACCATTTCTTGATATTTTTAAGGATATATCGGGGTTTTCCAGCTGACCTATAATTTTATTTAGCTGATAAGTATATTCTACATTTTTATTATTGATACTTATTATTCTGTCATTCTTTTTTAATCCAATAGTATTAGCCGGGGAATTTTTACTGATACCTGCAATTACAGGTTCGATTTGGGGTAAAATCCCAATTTTGTTAATATCTGCTCCTCCGGTGTATTCGTCTCTTTCTATTTTTACAGTATTATTTTTTATTTTTTCCGCAGATACATCATTCCATTTAATATTAACCTTACTACCCGATAACGATATATTTCTCTGAAATTCCTGCCAGTAAGACACTTTTTTATTATCAATACTTATTAATTCATCACCGGTTTCCATACCGATTTTTGCTGCTATACTATCTTTAACTACATGTATTTCCATAGGTTTATCGCTCTGTTTTGGTTCTTCTATACCAATAATAAGTATTATCCAGAATAAAATGAAAGCCAGAATAAAATTCAGCACAGGTCCTGCAATGGCAACCTGAAACCTCTGCCAAACAGTTTTAGAGGAATATTCTTCAGGAGACCCCGTTCGGTCATTCGGGTCTTCTCCTGCCATACTCACATATCCTCCAAATGGAATCATAGATATTTTATATAAAGTACCTTTATAATTTATTCCAAATAACTTAGGGCCGAAACCTATAGAGAAGGTATATACCTTGATCCCTACCTTTTTAGCAAAAATGAAATGGCCCAATTCATGAATAAAAACTACAATTCCAAGTATAAAAAGAGCTAATATTATATTTAATAACATCTTTTATCTATTCCTTCTTGTATATCTTTTTTTAATTTTTCATCAAAACTTAATATCTCATCCACAGTTAATGTTTCTTTAATATTTTTGTTCTCATATTTTTTTAAGAATTTTTCAATAATTTCAAAAATATCAACAAACTTTATCCTTTTTTCCAGAAAAGCATAAACGCTTTCTTCATTAGCCCTATTAAAAACTAAAGGGAGGACTCCGCCCTTTTTCAAAGAATATCTTGCCATTTTCATGGTGGGAAATCTTTTATAACTTACCTCCTGAAATGTAAGTGATAAATCCAAATCAAATTCCATATCATTAATAACTGCAGTCTCTCTTTCAGGGAAATTTAAAGCATACTGTATAGCCAATTTCATATCGGGTTTACTCAATTGAGCTTTAATAGAATTATCTTTAAACTTCACCATCGAGTGTATTATACTCTGAGGATGTATGATTACTTTAATATTATTTTCAGGAACTTTAAACAAATAGGATGCTTCTATTAACTCTAATCCTTTATTTGCCATAGTAGCAGAGTCAATTGTTATTTTTTTTCCCATATCCCAATTGGGATGATCCAGAGCCTCTTCAGGAGTAATACTTTTAAATTTAGAAATTTCTGTTTCTCTAAAAGGCCCTCCAGAAGCAGTTAAAATAATTTCTTTCAGGCTACTTTTATCTTCGCCTATTAAACACTGGAAAATAGCACTGTGCTCACTATCCACAGGTAATATTTCAACTTCATTTTTTTCTGCTATTTTATTAAACTGCTTGCCCGCCATAACCATTGTTTCTTTATTGGCCAGGGCTATTCTCCGTGTATTACTTAATGCATTTATCGAAGAAGCCAACCCATCACTACCCGAAATAGCAGACAAAAAAATATCATGATAAACACCTTTTGCAAGATCTTTAATACCTGTACCGTAAAAGTAATTTTTTATAAAATCATATTTCTTATATAGATATTTGGAATCATTTTTTTTTATTGATCCAATATAGGTTGGTTTGAATTTTTTTATCTGTTCTTCTGCTAAATTAACATTCCTTCCAAAAACAAGTGATTTAAGATTTATTTCAGACGTTTTTTCTATAACATCCAGTGTAGAAGTACCTATAGACCCGGTGGATCCAAATACGGCAATTTCTTTCATTAATTCTCCAGGAAAATTATTGATCTATTCTGATTCTTCTACTTTGATTTTTTGCCCTTTGCCGGGAACAACTTTTTTATCTGCAACTTCTTTAATAGCAATTGTTGTTACTTTTTCTCCCTCAGCATCAATTGTTGGTGCATAGCCTTCATCCCCAAGCTGTTTTGCTTTTTTAAAAGCTAATACAGTACTGGCATAAATACTACCAGTTGCTTCAATAAATTTTTCAATACTTATTTCTTCCATTTTTTCAATACCTCCCTTTGAAAATAATATTTCTTCTTATATGAGGATACTATACTCTCAATATCCCTAACGGATTTTTCCAATCTATCATTTACTACAAAATATTCGTAGTTCTTCATGGCTATATTAACTTCTTTTTCTGCATTTTTCAATCTTTTTTCAATATCTTTTTCAGTTTCAGTACCCCTATCTTGCAATCTTTTCTTCAATTCGCTCTGATCAGAGGTTAGAATAAATACAAGGACGGTGGCTTTAGGATACCTCTCCTTAATATTCATGCCACCCTGAATATCAATATCAAATATAATGTCTTTACCCCTTTTTTGCAAACGATGAATCTCGGAATTAGGGGTTCCATAATAGTTACCATGAACTTCCGCCCACTCAAGCATCTCACCTTTATCAACTTTTTCAATAAATTGCTCATCAGTAAGGAAATAATAATCTTTTCCCTCAATCTCATTATCTCTTGGCTTTCGAGTGGTACATGAAATAGATATAGAAAAATTTTTATTTTTCTGAAGCAACCTTCTCGCAATTGTAGTCTTCCCAGCTCCAGAAGGAGCTGAGAGAACTAACAGCACACTTTTATTATCACTCGTCTTCAATATCTCTTTCATACCTTTGAATCAATGTTTCGGATTGAATAGCAGAAAGAACTACGTGGTTGTTGTCTGTTACAATAAGAGCTCTTGTTTTCTTTCCCTGTGTTGCATCTATTAACTTCCCTTTTTCCTTTGCTCCCTCTTTCAATCTTTTCATAGGTGCTGAAGATGGTGCCAGTATTGCAACTACCTTATCTTTTGGAACAGCATTTTTAAAACCAATATTTAATAATTCAGCCATAATTTTCCTCCCTTTCTTTTTTATAACTACCACACATTATAACTTTGTTCTTTTATATTTCCCAGCAGTTCTTTTATGTTAACCACCCAGTGAGATATATCAGCATCTTTTATTTTAGCCCCAATCGTATTAACCTCTCTAAACATCTCCTGCGAGAAAAATTTAATTTTTTTTCCTTTTTCAACAGTATCATTTTTTATTAGCTTCCTTAATCTTTTAAGATGAGTTTTAATTCTTACAATTTCTTCATTAATATCTATCTTATCAGCGAAATAAGAAATCTCCTTATACATTCTATCTTCATCAATTATATCAGAAACTCCTAGTTCATCAACCTTTTTTAGCAATAATTTTCTATATTTATCTATCCTTAAGTTTTTATCCACCTCAATGTTATTTAAATTATTTTCAATTTTTTCAAGCTTTTTCAGAATATCTTTTTCAATTTCCAGTCCCTCATTGTTTTCTTCATTTATAAGGTCATCAATAAGATCTTTTACTTTAGTATAAATTTTATTCCAGGATTCATCGGAAAAACTCATATCCGTCTTTTGAACGACATTTGGAAGTTCAAGAATATCCGATAAATCTATTTTCATCTGTATATCCAGCTTATTCAATTCATTATAATAATACTCGATTAACTCCCTGTTTATATCAATAACTCCGGTTATATCTTTATTATTGTATTTTATTTCAGCTTTAAGATTAATCTTACCTCTTTTGATTCTGTTTTTAATAATTTTTCTTAACCTGTTTTCTTTTTTTACAATATTTTCAGGCAGATCAAAATATATTTTTAAATATTTACTATTCAAAGAAGAAAGGGTAAATTCAAGAATACAATTATCCAATATTAATTTTTTATTTGAATATGCTGTCATGCTTCGTAACATATTTAAAATATATCAAATAAAGTCATTAATGTCAAGTTATCAATGATTAAGGTTGATTTATTTTTTTAAATTCATAAATATAATTTATTAATTCAATACGGTTTCTTACATTCAATTTTTTAAAAATATGATAAATATGATGCTTAACAGTTTTAATCGAAATAAAAAGTTTTTTTGCTATTTCCTTATTTGTATTTCCCTTCACAATCAAATTAATGATATCCCACTCTCTATCAGTAATACCGTGGCTTTTTAAATTTTCAAAAAGTTTCTTCTCATGAATTTCTATTAATTCTTTTTTGTTGAAATAGTTTACAAAAAAATAGCTGGTTCCCAGCAAAAATACCAGATTGTGCAATAAAAACAGAATTGATTTCAAATCTTTTTCAAATATAAAACAGACAGCATAGAAAAGGTAATAAAACATAAAAAAAATAAAATATCCCTTTGTTAAAATTGATTTTCTTTTTTCATTTTTTTGATAAGATACAATTTTCCATATCGAATTGAAAACTATAATAAAATAAATAAACAATATAGAATATTCTATATATTTAATAAACCCATAAATACTTCTGGTTTCAATTGTAATTACTATCTCCTTTAATAAAAATATATTCATAAAAATAAAGAGAATTCCTATTATGTAACTTATCGTTTTATCAATTTCAGTCCTGTGAAGAAAGTTATATGCCTTAAACAAATAATATGCCATTATATAATGTAATAAAAATATCATATAAAACAAAAATATTCTTATATAAACGAAATAATCATATTTATTTAAATAAACAAGATTAATTGAAATATAATTTTTTATGAAATAAACTAAAATTAGAAAAACAAAAAGGATTATATATTTCTTTAAATAATAAACTACAGAAAACTTATATGTTTTATACTGGGAAAGGAGACGAATATAAATTCCAAATCCAAGAATAATTGAAATAATATATGCAAAAAGATAAATATGTTCTAACATATATATATCTTATTCTTAAAATTTTTAAAATCAAGATTTATCATATAAAACTAAAGTTTGTTTTTTATATTCTAAAAATTTTCTTCCCAAAACAATACTTTCGACCGATAGAACTTTTCTGTAAATACACTATATTAATAATAGATTAAATAAATTTTAAGGAGGTGAATAATTATGAAAAGAATTTTTGTTCTAATACTGGCTGCTTTATTTGTAGTTTCCATTTATGCTGCTGATTATGATACTGCTGAAAAGATGAGCTATTACGGGGAATATACCAAAAGTAATGAAATACTTGAAAATATTCTCACTAATAATCCAGAAGATATCAAAGCCAACATCCTATATGGAAGGAACTTAATAAAACAATACAGGTATAAGGAAGCAATTTCACAGATGGAAAAGGCAATTCAATATGCTTCAAAATACCATGACTCAGAAAACCTTGCCTGGGCTTATAACAATATTGGTGTTGTATACAAAAATTTAGGAGAATATGAAAAGGCTTTGGGATATTTCAAGAAAGCTCTTATTACCGATGAAGCTTTTAATAACAAACGAGGAATGGCCAGAGAATACAACAATATGGGTAATATTTATAACAATCTTGGAAACTACGATAATGCAAGATTATTCTATCGAAAAGCTCTATGGATCAACCAGGAACTTAATAACATTGAAGGGATAGCAATTGCCTATAATAACCTGGCTGCATTCCATTATTACGAAGACAACAATGATAAGGCTATTGAATACCTGAAGCATGCTGCTAAATACGATGAACAGCTGCCCTTTAAAGCCAATCTTGCTGTTGATTACAGAAACCTTGGAATCATTTATGAATCAATGAATGAGGACGAAAAAGCAAAAGAATACTATGACAAATCTGTAGAAATAAATCAGAAAATTGGCATACAAAAAAGACTTCTAGAAGATTATGAAAATCTTTCTTTCTTTTATGAGGCAAAAGGAGATTATAATGAAGCAATAGAATATCTCAATAAAATGATTGAAATTGATCGAAATATGAACCTGGACAGAATTTACTCAGACCAGGCAAGATTAAAAAAGTTAGAAAGTGAAAAAATGAAAAAATAATTGAACAGGATTAAGATCAGATATTCTCTGATCTTAATCCCCCTGGTCCTAATAATAATTGTCAGGACCAATAAGAAATCCTTCATTTTTATTATTTTTAATAATATATTCCCAAACAGTACTTTTGTCAACAACCTGGTTTTTTAAAATTCTTTTTTCAATTATGTTTTCTATATCCTTATTATTAATTAACCCCATGATCTTATATTTTTGCAATATGTAAATTATTTCTTTTTTTATAATTCCATTTTCCCCATTAAATATTCTCATACCCCTCAATTGTATATCGGAATTTTTCTCCAATTTATTGTTTATACTAACTATTAAATCAATTAATTCAACTATTCCATAATCAAAAAAATCTGAGTTTATAAATAATATTTTACCATCATCATAATTTTTTTCTTCACTGATTCTATTTTTTAATAAATAATTTATAAATTTACTGTAAATTTTATCCATTTAATCACCTATTATTAAACAAAATTAATTAGCATTTGTTCCTAACATTCTATTTTCTATACATTTTCCTCTAGTATAAATTTTTTTCCCGGCAACTCCTCCACAATTCCCTTCATTTTCAATTTAAAAAGTTCGGAAAGTAATTTATTTAAGGGAATTTTACCATTTAATTTCATAAAGAGTTCATCAACATTAATAGCCTTAAATTGATTCATTTGTTCTAAAATCACTTTTTCTTTCCCGCTAAAATCAAATTTAAATTTTTTATCAATATTTTTTTGTTTTTTATTTTTTTTATCAATTTTCCAGTATTCATAGATATCCTCAGGTTTAGTTACAACAAAAGCTCCTTGCTTCAAAAGTTTATGTGGTCCCCTGCTATTTGGTTTGAATATATTCCCAGGTGGAGTGAAAACATCCCTATTTTGACTTAAAGCCGTTCTTGCAGTAATCAAAGAGCCACTATTTTGAGGGCCTTCTACTACCAAAACTCCTTTGGATAATCCGCTAATAATTCTGTTCCTCATAGGAAATCTATATTTTTTTGGTTTTGAACCAGGGAGAAACTCGCTTATAACGGTACCCCTTTCAATAATTTTTTCATAAAGCTTTTTGTTTTCTGGAGGATATATATAATCAACTCCATTTCCAAGAACAGCTACAGTATAAAGATTATTTTTTATAGCATTGCTATGAGCTGCAGCATCAATACCATAAGCCATTCCGCTTATAATTGAAAATCTACTATCAAATTTTCTCAAAAGTTTTTTTACAATTTTTTTGCCATAATGTGAAGATTTTCTGGTTCCAACAACAGCCAGAGGATATTGCTTTTCTTTTAATCCAATTCCCCTGTAGAATAAAACAAGCGGGGGATCATAAATATTTTTAAGTAACCGGGGATAACCATCCTGATTTATTGAAAGATATTTAATATTTTTTTTATTTAAATCTTCAGCTATTTTTTCAAAATGTATATTTTTTCTTTCTTCAAGAAACTTTTTTATTTTATTTTTTTTTAGCCCTTTTATGCTGTAAAAAAAACTTTCATCGACAGTAAAAAGTTTTTCAACTGAACCTAATTTATCTATTAATTTTAAAACAACCCTGCTTCCAAAACTTTCAAAATATGCCAGTAACAGATAATAATGCTTTTTTTGCATATTTTCATTTTGCTCTTATCATATTTCCAATATTAATTTTATAATTTTTACGTGTATAAAGAACTACAGCAGTTGATACATTTTTTCTGGCATTTATAACCAATAATTCTCCCTTTATTGCCGTGGGTATATCTTTAACTCCAGTACTGCTTTTTATTTTCTCCTTTTTTGCCAGTATATCAAAATGCATTCCTGTTCTTATTCCCTGCTTTATGCCCAGATCAATATAAACAAAATCATTTTCTCCGGCAAGGTTTTTCCCATTTTCAATATAAGATATATACCCTTCGTATTTCGGTTCTATTTTTTCATTAGCAAGATTTATTTTTGGATATTCGGGGACTACGAAATCTCCTTCATGAATATTTTTAAATTGCTCTCCTACCTTTGCTTTTACGATATCTTTTTCAACATTTATTATTTCCAGAGTCCCTCTTGGAACAATCATTTTTCCCAGATTTTCATATGTTACAGGATGTTCCACAACAACCCCAAAATCAAATATTATAAGTTCCTGACCTTTTTTAAAATTATTATTTTGTTCAAAATCAATAAAAACTATATCATTAGGAGTAATTGCTTCATTATCTTGAGCTTTCACAATTTTCCCATAGTTTTCAATTTCTTCTTCAAGAATAAATCCTGCCCTGAATCGCATTGATCTGATTTTTTCCTGATATGCTTTTTCCACTTTTATTGCATCTTTTTTGGTAATTTTCATTTTAGAACCTTCATCATATATTTCTTCATCGCGGGAAAGAGGCTCCTCTGAGTCACCATTCTTATCTTCATCCTTATGATCCTTGAACTTAAACACTCCGCTTATTCTTTTATCTCTATATTTTTCTCTATTTTCTTCCCTAACATAAGAGTCTTTTATTGATCGGCTTAAATCAAGGCTAATTTTATCTTTTGGGTAAATCCAGTTTGGATTAGTTATGTGGGGATTTCTTTCCCAAACCTTGATCCAGTCCCATGGATTATTTAATTTTTGTTTGCATATATCCCAAAGAGTATCTCCCTTTTTAACTGTATAAACATTTTCGCCTTTCAACTTTTGACCCCTCGGTCCAGGATAAGGAGGAGGATTTCCCTGTTCGGGTACAATATTATTCGCAGAATAACTAACTATAAAAATAAAAAAAACAACGAAAAGCAATCTTTTTTTCATAATTCCCCCTTTAATATCACTTATAATCTAATATAATATAGCATATGTAATTCTAATTATCAAGTATTTCTTAATCTTCCATGTAAATAAAATTGAATTTATCAGATACAATCACAGAGTCACCGTTTTTTGCACCCTTTTCCCTAAGTGCCTTATAAACACCTAGTTTTTTCATTATATCAGTTGCTCGTTTGATACTTTCTTTTAGGTTAAAATCTGTCATTTCCAGGGTCTTTTTTAAATATTCACCCTCAACATAAAAAGTATCCCCTTCTTTTTCAACAGTAAAATATCTTTTATCCCTGTGGATTTCATGATGATCAATTCTGGATTTGAAATCCGGTTCTGGAATTTCATTTATCTTTTTCAATATTTTCTTTTTTAATTCGTCAATATTTTGATGTGAAACCGCAGAAATCCTGATGATATCTTTTCCGGTTTTTTCTTTGAATTTTTTATAGTTTTCTTCTGCACGGGGGATATCAAATTTATTTCCAACAATGATTTCTTCTTTTTTAGCAACTTCCTTATCAAATTTTTCAAGTTCTTTTCTAATTTTATAGTAATCTTCCCAGGGTTTTCTTCCATCTATTCCAGCCATATCAATCAAATGCAGCAAAATTCTTGTTCTTCTTACATGTTTTAGAAACCTATCCCCAAGACCTACCCCATCGCTTGCGCCTTCTATTAAACCGGGAAGATCTGCTATTACAAATGAATAACCTTTTTGGGATACTATAGCCCCTAATTGAGGTTCCATAGTTGTAAATTGATATGAGGCAATTTTAGGATTTGCATTACTCAATACAGACAGAAGTGTTGATTTCCCTGCATTTGGAAAACCCACAATTCCTACATCTGCAATTAACCTAAGCTCTAAATGAAGGGTTCTTTTTTCTCCAGGTTCTCCAAGCTCTCTTATACGTGGAGCACGGTTTGTATTTGACAGAAATGATTTATTACCTCTTCCACCACGGCCTCCTTCGGCTGCTAAGTATTCATCTTTTTCTTCGATCAAATCTGTTAGGAGATTCCCCTCATCATCATAAACTGTAGTTCCAAGAGGGACATAAA
Organism: Candidatus Mcinerneyibacterium aminivorans; assembly: GCA_008086245.1. GTDB lineage: Bacteria > Macinerneyibacteriota > Macinerneyibacteria > Macinerneyibacteriales > Macinerneyibacteriaceae > Macinerneyibacterium > Macinerneyibacterium aminivorans. The sequence goes on along the minus strand of VSIX01000045.1, from coordinate 23,453 downwards.
CTATCAAATCATCTCCGGATTTGCCATATCTATTATTGGGACCACCCGGTTCTCCGCTTTGAGCTTTAAAATGTGGATTATTTTTGATTTCAAAAAGGGTTTTAACGGATTTGGTTGCTACAAGATATACATTCCCACCATCCCCGCCTTTTCCTCCATCTGGACCGCCCTTGGGGCGATACTTTTGTCTTCTAAAACTAAGACACCCAGGGCCACCTTTTCCGCCCTGGGTGTAAATTTTTGCTTCATCAATAAACATAGTCATAAATATACTCTTTTAATTTATCATTCTACAGGAAGAACGTTTACTACTTTCCTCCCCTGTTTGGTTGTCATTTTAACATGACCTTCGACTTTTGAGAAAATTGTATAATCTTTTCCAAGTCCTACATTAACACCTGGTTTATATTTAGTCCCGCGCTGTCTTACAATTATGTTTCCAGGTTTAACATATTCTCCACCAAATTTTTTAAATCCCAATCGTTTCGATTCACTATCTCTACCATTCTGGGTACTACCTACTGCCTTCTTATGAGCCATATACCATCACCTCCACTTATACTTGAATAGATTTTACAGTCAATGCCACTTTTTGCTGTCTGTGTCCGTGTGTTCTTTTATAACCTTTTCTTTTCTTATGATAACCAACTGTAATTTTTTTATCTTTGAAATGTGCTCCCACATCACAAATTACCTTTGAATTATTCAATTTTTCTTTATCTGTTATAAGTTTTTTACCATCATTTATTGCTAAAGGTGTAAACTCAATCTCGTCTCCTGTTTTAGCATCAATCTTTTCTACAATGATTTTATCATCTTTTTTCACTCTATACTGTTTTCCACCAGTTTTTATTACCGCATACATACAAAGCACCTCCTATTGTTAAGCAAGAAAAAACTACCACATTATTACTTTTATGTCAAGGTATTTGTCAGTATTTATGTGTTCTGTTATCTGCTTTATCAATTTTGCTGATTTTTTCTGTTATTTTGTTTTTTATATTCACTTATCCTGCTTTCTATTATTAATGTTATTAGAATAAAATCAATACATTTTTATTAATAAAATATTTTTAGAGAAATTGTTAATATTATATTTCAGAATATTATAAAATATACCGATATAGAATACAGATTACAGAAAATATTTACATTTTAAATCTTTCTGATATTATATATAAATAAAGGAGAATTTATGGAAAGCAATCTAATTTTTTCTGAATCACAAAAAATTAATGAGAGTGTTAGAAATGGAAAAGTTTTAATCGGGTCAATAAATGAAGATAACAAACCCAATTTCATGACAATAGGATGGGGTATGATAGGTAATATATGGTATATGCCTGTTTTTATAACTTATATAAGACCCAGCAGATATACCTATAAAAATATTATGAATAATCCGAATTTCACCGTAAATGTTTTCTTAGATGATTTACATCAAAATATTCTTGATAAGTGTGGGAGCATATCATTTTATAAAAAAAACAAAATACAGGAATTTGATATTGAATATGAATTTAATAGTAATAAAATACCGTATCATCCCGATTCTGATATAATCCTGGACTGCAGGGTCGTTTATAAAGAAGATTTGAACAAATATGAAATTAATAAAGAAGTGAAAAACAAATATTATTCTAATAACGATTACCATAAAGCATTTTACGGGAAAATATTAGAATACAGGAGCAAGAATGGTTAAAGATGATAGAAAATTATGCAATATTTGTGCCTGGAGAGAATTTTGTAAAAAAAAATTTAAAATAGGAAATAAATTACACTGCCCGGATTATACAAGAGACGAAACTATAAAAAATAATAATTCTAAAAAAGAAAATAAAAAAAATTAAAATAATAACTTTAATTAATAATATTTTATACAGATCTACTACAATATTTTATCTATCAGATTAAATATCCGTTTTTCATCTATTTCAGCCATACAAAATTCATTATTGCTGCATTTATTTTTGCCACAATACTTACATTCTAGTGGAGATTGAATAATATAGGAATTTTGACTTTTAGGGCCCACTATCCTGGGATTTGTTGAACCGAAAAGTGAGATCAATGGAGCATCTGTCAAATCGCATAAATGCATTGTACCGTTATCAACAGTTATGGTCAATTCCGAATTTTTCAAATAGCAGTACAGCTCCCTTAAATTGGTTTTCCCAATAATATTTTCATGGGGAAAATCAGAAATTTTAATTTTCTTAGTTAGATGTTTATCTTTTTTTGATCCAACTATATATATTTTATACTTGTAATTTTTTGTAATATATTTTCCCAGCTTTTTCCATTTTTCAACAGGCATCATTTTTGCCTTCCTGGTAGTCCCGGGAGAAAACACAATAAATTTATCTTTGAAAGTTCTGCAGTTTATTTTATCAAAGTTAACTTTATATTTAAAATCTTCAATTCCCATATAGTTTGCAATACATTCTGTACTATCAGTTATGTGTGTTCTATGATTTTTTCTCTCTGGAATACTAATTTCTAGATTTGAAACTTGTGAATGTTTTAATCCAACAACTTCATCTGATTTTAATTTTTTAGCAATTTTATGAGTAAATTTTGCATTTCTGATCAATATTATCTTATCAAAATTATACTTTTTAAGTTTTTTGATATGAAAAAATAAGGTAATAAAATTTATATTACCGCTTCTAAAAAACCACTTATCTATATCATTTACTATATTTTTTAAACCTCTGCTTTTATGTCCTGCAGATAAAAACACATTACAATTTTCAAATTTTCTTTTTATATTATACACAAGCGGAAGTGTCATCAAAACATCTCCCATATAATTAAGAGTAATTATTAAAATATTATTTGCTTTGTTCATAATATTTTAATACCTTCTTTGCATTATCAATAATCCGAAATCTATTTTTAAATTTAATATATGAATTTTTACTCCATTCTTGAAACTTTCTTTCATTGATAACTCTGTTTAATACCTGAATTAAATTATCCATATTATTTGACTCAAAGATAAACCCGTTCTCTCCATCATCAATAATTTCCTTAATTCCTCCGGCATTAGAACCAATAGCCGGTACTCCACAAGAAAAAGCTTCAATAATGCTAATCCCAAATCCTTCTTTTTTAGAAGGAAGAATCACGAAATCAGAATCAAAAATGTACTTCTGTATATTTTTTTTAAATCCAAGAAAATTAACTTTATTCTCTAAATTATTGTCATAGATTATTTCTTCCAGTTTCTTTTTTAGATCACCTTCGCCAAGAATTTTTAAATTCCATTTCCTATATTTCCAGTTATCCAGTGTCTTTATTAAAAAATCGATATTCTTTTCCTCTGCAAGTCTTCCTATATATGTTAATTTTAAAATATCATTTTCAAAAAAATTTTTTTTCTTTTTGTTGTTATTTTTTTCTATCCCGTTGTATATAACTTTTATATTTTCTTTTTCTGCCCCAGTGTTTATAAGTTTTTCTTTAACTGCTTCAGAAACTGCAATCAAACGATCATTTAAATAATAATCTTTAAAACTGTTCATACCATGAATAGTTGCAAAACTTTTAATTTTTAGTATTTTAGAAACGACCCCCCCCAGTATAGAAGCTTTTGATAAATGAGTATGTATTATGTTAATATCATTTTTTTTAATTAAAAAAATTAATTTTAAAATATGATAGGGTGAAATACTGTTGATAATATTTGTAGTAATATCTTTTTGAGTGTAGTTTTTTAAGAGAGAATCTAATTTTTTTAATTTGTTTCTGTATACAAATATATTATGTCCAAGTTTATTTTGATATTTGGTTAATAAATAAAGATAATTCTCTGCTCCTCCAAAATTAGAACTGGAGATAAGATGTAAAATATTCATAAAACTCCATGAAAATCTCAATTATACAAAAAAAAAAGGAGCTTAAAAAGCTCCTTTAAAAATATAGATTAAACATATTATTTTAATTTCTTAATTTTAATTACTAAATGTTCCTGAATTTGAATAAAAGGATGTAGATAAACCTGCTGCATTCCCGCCGGATTTACCATTAGCTGTAATTGTTAAAGCATCAGCATTCCCTGCATTATTAATTGTAAATGTCCAATCATTCGCAATAGAAGGATCAAGTTTTATACCTAAATTAGTTTCAATTTCATCAGTACCATCTGTAACATCAATATCACTTTCAGTAGAACCTGATGGCCAAAAACTTCCTTCTTTCTGATAATGAACCCTTTCAGCTGAATAAATTGCATCGATGGTAGCTTTTGCCCTTGCTATTTTCGCATCTTCAACATAATTTAAATAAAGTGGCACTCCAGCAGCTGCTAAAATACCAACTATGATGATAACTGTTACTAACTCCAATAATGTGAAACCTTTTCTATTCATAGATAACCTCCCTTATCATTAGTATAAATATAGCAATAGTTTTGAATTTGTCAAGTCATTTTAATTCATTTTCCAATTCTTTAAGTAAATTTTCAGCTTTTTTTGATACTTTATTAGGAATATCCACAATAACCTTAACTAACTGATCTCCTCTTTTATTTGAATTTAAACTTTGAACTCCCTTGTTTCTCATCCTAAATATTTTTCCGCTTTTTGTTCCAGGTGGAATTTTAAGTTCGGCCCGTCCATCTAAAGTTCTTATTTTCTTTTTTGTTCCAAGAACAGCTTCCGGATAGGATATATGTATCTCAGTTTTAATATCATTTCCATCTCTTTCAAAATAGGAGTGTTTATTAACAGTAATTTCAACATACAAATCTCCCGGAGGTCCTCCATTTCTTCCGGCTTCACCTTCACCATTGAGTTTTAAAATGGAACCGTTGTCTACACCTGCAGGGATTTTTATCTCCAGCTCTTTTGTATCTCTTATTCTACCGGAACCGCTGCATCTGGAGCATTTATCCTTTATAATTTGTCCTGTACCGCCACATTTTGGGCAGGTTTGTCGCATCACGAAAAAACCTCTGCTCATTTTCACCTGTCCGGTACCATTACACTTGTTACAGGTACTGGGTTTAGCACCACCTGCAGCACCGGTACCATTACATTCGGTACATTCAATCATTTTTGTAAACTTTATTGACTTTGAAGTTCCAAAAACAGCTTCTTCGAAATCTACTGTTAATTTATATCTTAGATCTCTTCCTTTTTCACCTCTTCTTGTTCTTGAACTGCCCCTCCTGGAGCGGCCTCCACCAAAACCCTGGTCGAAAAAATCACCAAACAAATCACCGAAAATATCTCCTAGATCTCCGAAATCCGAGTAATTTCCCCTATTAAAGTTGAACCCTTCCTGGTCAACTCCCGAATGACCAAATTGATCATACTTTTTTCTTTTCTGGGGATCGCTCAATACCTGATATGCTTCAGTAATTTCTTTAAATTTCTCTTCAGCCTTTTCATCACCCGGATTTTTATCCGGGTGATATTTTCTGGCTAATTTTCTATAAGCCTTTTTTATCTCATCCTGAGAAGCATCTCTATCTACACCTAATACCTCGTAATAATCTTTTTTTGACATAAAATAATATCCCTATTAGTCTACTTCTTCATAATCTGCTTCTTCTACATCCTCATCATTATCATCTTTTTTCCCATTAGCGTCCTGTTCACCCTGAGGACCCTGAGGACCAGCCTGTTGCTGTGTATCCTGATAAACTTCCTGAGCAAGATTGTATGAAGCTTCCTGTAGTTCTTCAATTTTATCATTTATTTTATCCAGATCATCTGATTCCATTACTTCTTTCAATTCATCAATTTTATCTTCAATTTTCTTTTTTTCATCTTTGCTTATTTTGTCTCCGTATTCTTCAAGAGATTGCTGTATGCTGTAAATAGTACTTTCAGCTTTATTTTTAGCTTCAATTAACTGTTTTTTCTTCTGATCTTCTTCTGCGTGTTCTTCAGCTTCTTTTTTCATCTGTTCAATTTCTTCTTCTGATAATCCTGATGTAGACTTTATAACAATATTTTGCTCTTTACCTGTACCCAGATCCTTAGCACTAACATTTAAAATGCCATTTGCATCTATATCAAAAGCAACTTCGATTTGCGGTACTCCTCTTTTAGCTGGAGGTATTCCTGTTAGCTGGAATCTACCCAGAGTTTGATTGTCTTTAGCCATTGACCTTTCTCCCTGAAGTACATGTATATCTACCGCAGTTTGATTGTCCTGAGCAGTTGTAAATACTTTTTTCTTTCTAGCCGGTATTGTTGTATTTTTCTCAATTAAAGGTGTCATTACTCCACCCAGTGTTTCCACACCAAGTGTCAAAGGAGTTACATCAAGAAGAACCATATCTTTAAGCTCTCCTTCACCAGAAAGTATTCCAGCCTGCACAGCAGCACCTAATGAAACTGCTTCATCCGGGTTTACTTTTAAATTTGGTTTCTTATTAAAAAACTCTTCAACTTTCTGCTGTACCAGAGGAATTCTTGTTGACCCACCAACTAAAATAACTTCATCAATATCTGATTTATTCAAATCAGCATCATTTAAAGCTGTTTTACATGGATCAAAAGAAGACTCAACAAGATCCATTATTAAATTTTCAAAAGTAGCTCTAGTAATATCTATATCCAGATGTTTTGGACCGTTTTGATCGGCTGTAACAAAAGGTAAATTAACATTTGTTTTCTTTGATGAAGAAAGTTCCATCTTAGCTTTTTCTGCTGCATCTTTTAATCTTTGAAGTGCCATTTTATCTTCTCTTAAATCAATACCTTCTATTTTTTTAAATTCATCTGCTATATAATCAACCAATAGCTGGTCAAAGTTGTCTCCTCCAAGATGCGTGTTTCCATTAGTAGAAAGAACTTCTAAAACTCCATCTCCCAGTTCCAGAATGGAAATATCAAATGTTCCACCTCCTAAATCATATACAGCTATTGTATGAGCATGTCCCTTCTGCAAACCATAAGCCAGTGAAGCAGCAGTTGGCTCATTTACAATTCTTTTTACTTCAAGGCCTGCAATCTTACCAGCATCTTTTGTCGCCTGTCTCTGCCTATCATTAAAATAAGCTGGTACTGTAATAACTGCCTCTTTTACCTCTTCTCCCAGATAATTTTCAGCTTCTTCTTTAAGTTTTCTAAGTATCATAGCGGAAATTTCAGGCGGTGTATAATCCTTATCACCTACTTCAACTGCGACAACATCATTCGGCCCTTTTTTTACTTTATATGATACCATTCCTTTTTCTTCTTTAACCTCATCAATAAATCTTCCCATAAACCTCTTAATGGAAGTGATAGTATTCTGAGGATTTGTAACAGCCTGTCTTTTGGCTATTTCACCTACCAATCTTTCATCTTCCTTAAAAGCAACAACTGAAGGTGTAACTCTATTTCCTTCAGAATTTACAATGATTGTTGGTTCTCCTCCTTCCATAACAGATACAGCGGAATTAGTTGTACCCAGATCTATACCTATAATTTTACTCATTAGAATCATCCTCCTTTTGGTTTTTATCTTTTTTCTTTGAAACCTTAACCTTCGCCGGTCTAATAACTTTATCCTTTAACATATATCCTTTTTGAAATTCTTCTACTACTAACTCCTCTTCTTCGTGGTCTCCTTCATCTTCAACCATCATTAAAGCTTCATGGAAATTAGGATCAAAAGCTCCTCCAACAGCATCTATCGTTTCAACCCCATAATTTTTTAACACCTTCATAAATTGTTTTATTACCATTTGTACTCCTTCAACAACCTTTTCATAGGCCTTCTTTTTATCCTGCTGATCTTTGTTTTCCACAGCCAGTTCAAGATTGTCGAGTACAGGTAAAATATCCAATATCAAATCCTTATTAGCAGATTTGATAACTTCACTTTTTTCCTTTTTCATCCTCTTTTTATAATTTTCAAAATCAGCCATTACTCTATTTAATTTATTAAATAAATTATCTTTTTCTTCTTTTAATTGTTTATTTCTTTCTTCAAGTTTTTGCTTTTTCTCTTCTAGTTTCCTGATTTTATCCTTTAATTTTTCCTTTTTTTTAGAGTTCTTTTCATCCTTATCAGTCTTTTCATTTATTTCATTTTCCTGATTTTTTGTGTTTTCTTTTTTTTCCTTTTCAGTCATACATTTCCTCCCTGTTAAATTTTTCTTTTAAAATATTAGCAGTATATTCTAATATCGATATCATTTTCCCGTAATCCACCCTTTTTTCCCCTAAAAGAGCTATTTTGATATCCAGATTCTCATCAATATCTACACTTTTTGAGATAAGAGAGTAATCGTTTAAATATTTAACTTTATTTTCATGGCCAATTTTAATCATTAATTTTTGTGAATTAAAATTCTTTTCATTTTTTATTATATTATCAATAATACCCTGCTCAAAAACCTCTATCAATTCCGAAGATTTATCGTATTTCAAATAATTGGTTAAACCTTTAATATATATATTGCTATCTTTAACCGTCGTTCTCATTAATTTATCAAAAATTACTTCATATAAAAATTTGTAATTGGTAATCATTTTATCCTTTTTTAAAATGTTTTTTGCTTCATTTATCTTCACATTACAAATTTTTCTTTCCAGGTAGTTATTTACCTTTTGAATAAAATCTCTGCTTAAATGAATACTATTTTCCAGCTGAAACAATTCCTCTCTAACAAATCCCGATTTGGTGATAATTACAGCAAACATTTTTGATTTTGTTACCGGAACAATTTTAATACATTTAATTTTATCATACTGCATATGTGGTAAAACAGATACTCCAATTTTACTGGAAATCTGAGATAGCATCTTTGATATTTGATTCAGCAATTTATCAAGTTTTAATATCCTTTTTTGTGAGAAATTTCTAATTTTTCTTTTTTCCTCAAAAGATAAATCATGATAAAAAATAGAATTGTCAACATAAAACCTATAGCCCTTATCGGTAGGAATCCTTCCGGCCGATACGTGAGGTTGATAAACATATCCATCATCTTCAAGCTGAGCTAATACATTTCTAATAGTTGCCGATGACACATTGATTGTATAATCATTGGATAAAGTACTTGAGCTAACAGGCTTTCCCTTTTTAATATATTCTACTACTGTACTAATTAAAACAGCCTTTTCTCTATCACTCAAATCATCATACTTGTTCATTTTAGCACTCCCTCTTCACGACTGCTAAAAAGTTAACATATAAACTTTTTCTTGTCAAGTTTTCTTATATTTTCTCGCCTATAGTAGTGAATTAAAATATTTTTTTAATCCCTCTTTTATTGAATACTGAGGGGCAAATCCGTGTTTTTTTATTCTGCTAATATCTGCATAGGAATATTTTATGTCCCCTTTTCTTCTCATTTCATAGTTGATTTGTGCCTTTTTATCTGTAATTTCTTCCATTATTTGAATAATTTCCAGCAGTGAATTCTGTTTATTGCAGGCAACATTATATATTTTCCCATTCATTTCATTTCTTTTTAAAGCTAGCATATTTGCTTCAACTACATCCTTAATGAAGACAAAATCTCTTGTCTGTTTACCATCTCCATAAATGGTTAGTTCCGGATCGGGGTTCATAAACTCATTGGAAAAAATTGATAATACTCCGGAATAAGAGGAAGAAGGGTCCTGTCGGGGTCCATAAACATTAAAATATCTTAAAGACACTGTATTTAAATCATAAATCTCATTATATATTTTACCATAATCCTCTAGAGATATCTTACTTGCCGCATAAGGAGAAAGCGGGGTTCTTAACATATCTTCCCTTTTAGGAAGCTCGGGATCATCACCATAAATTGCAGCAGATGAAGCCATTATCACCTTTTTTACACCATTTTTATGGGCTGCCTGCAGAAGATTTAGAGTACCAGTTGTATTAATTTCATTGCATAGCAGGGGATTTTCCACCGATTTTACTACAGAAACCATTGCAGCTTCATGAAAAATATAATCCACATCTCTTAATTCTTTTTCTAACAATTCTAAATTTCTAATGTCACCTTCAATAAACTTAACATCTTCAATAATGTGTTCAATATTTTCCATCTTTCCAGTGGTTAAATTATCAATAATTTTAACATCTTCATTTCTTTTTACTAATTCTGTAGCAATATGTGAACCAATAAATCCACAACCACCTGTAATTAAAAACATTTTTGTCCTCCCTATTAAAATTGAAAATATTTAATTCTTGAAATGAACTCCTAATTATTTATAATTTACTTATGAAAAAAAATCAAGTTCTTTTTATATTAATTCTTTTATTATTTTTTTCATGTTCACAAAAAGATATATTTGATTACAAACGAAAATATCTTACTAAATTCAACGATGTTAATTCAATTAAGGAAAATCTATATAATCTGGCTAACGAAAATACCAAGGGGCTCTATCCAGGAACTAATGAGTTCAATTTTGCTGCCGATTACATTGCATATAAATTTGACCTGCTGAATTTAAAAAAAGCACCCTTTCTTAAAACTTATTTTCAAAACTTTTCTATTAATACAGGAGTATTATCCGATATTCCCCAGGTATGGATAAATAATAATCATCTCCAGGCAGGAAAAGATTACATAGTCTCAATGACATCTGGAAATGGTAATATAAAAAATTCCGAGTTGGTTTTTGTAGGATTCGGTATCTCAAACGGGGAGGATAGATATGATGATTATAAATCTGTGAATGTGGAAAACAAAGTTGTAATTGCTTTTAAAAATCTTCCTAAAGAATTTTTAATAAACAATCCTGAATATTCAAATTTATATTATAGATCCTATATTGCTAAAAGTTACGGTGCAAAAGGTATAATTTATCTTGATTCAGAAAGTTTCAGTACAAAAGAAATCCAAAACACCGCTTATTTGCCTGAATTTATTGATTTGAGTAATTTTCCACAGTTAATACTACCTTTCAACAGGCTAAACTTGTTTCTAAAGGAAGATAGCATAAATTTTACTGCTATAAGAAATGATATAATAAGCTCTAATGAGCCCTATTCATTTTCTTTACAAAGCAAAATTGCTATGTCAATTCCCATGGAATATAAAAGAAGAAAAACCATGAATATTATAGGTTATTTACCGGCAAATATCAAAAATCCGCAAAAAGCAAATAATATACTTTTCACAACTCACCTTGATGGAATGGGAAAACAAACAGAGAAAATTTATTATAAAAATATAGTTTACAATACTTCCAGTGTGTTATGTTTATTAAATCTGGCTGAAAAAATATCATCTATAGAAAAATATAATAGAAAAAATAATATATATTTTGTAATATTTTCAGGGAAAGAAAAAGGTTTGATCGGAGGGAAACAATTATTGGATACACAGAAATTTAGCAGCTTGAACACCAGGTATATGATTAAATTATCCAACATCGGAGCCTCATCTCACTTTTTTGAACTGGGAGGCGGCCTGGATTATCCCAAACTTTATGAAAAGTTTGATCTTGCAAATAAAACATTTAATATAAAACTGGATTTCAGCGTTTCACATTCCGGTTATGCAGAGGAGAAACTTTTTGCTGAACGAAACATCCCATCTCTTTACATTTACTCACCTGATTTGAAACTTAAAAACACTTTACAGGACAGCAGGGAAAATTTGAATTTTAAAGGTATAAATAGAATTTCAAAAATTCTCTTTCTGGCTACTTTTGATGATATATTTAAGGTAGAAAAATAAGCTTATTATACCCAGATAATAAAAATACAAATAATATTTATCTAATTCAAAGTTTATAATAAACATATCTTTATTAAAAAATGAAACAAAAGAAATGAAATATTCGATAAGTTTTTCTACTACTAAAACCAGAACTTTAGAAGAAACTACCGGTAGCGGTAGTAAAAGTATAAAACCAATGAAGAGAATAGGATATATAAAAATTATTCCTACCGTATTCACAAGCGGAGAGATTATATTAACATGATTAAAATAAACAAGTAATATAGGTAACAAAAAAAGCTGAGCAAAAACCGAAATAAACAAAAATTTAAAGAAAATATTTTCTATTTTTTCTATATATTCAAGAGATAATATAATTCCAAGGGTTGCTAGAATACTCATCCAAAAACTAATCTGATTAATATAATTAGCATTTATAAGTAATAATACCAATGAAGATAAAGCCCATATATTTAATGAATAGGTTTTCTTCTCAAATATTTTTCCCAAATAGTAAAAGAAAATCATCAAAAATGCTCTAAAAGCAGATATATAAAAATTAACAGTTATTAAATAGAAAAAAAGAATTATTATTATTATATAATATTTAATCTTTGATCTAATAAAACTCATACTTAAATGAAATATTGAAGCTACTATACCAAAATGAAGGCCGCTTATTGCCAGAAAATGATAACTGCCGGTTAAGCTAAAAGTATTTTTAATGCTATTTTTAAGAAATTCCCTATTGCCAAGGATGATAGAATTTAAAAAATTAAAATTATCTAATTTGTTAAAGAGTTGCATTTTGTCATAGAGATATTTCCCCATATTCAATTTGATCGATATTTCCATTGCAGGTTTAAACTTATAATAAATAAGAAATACAAATATCATCAGCAAAAAAAGTGTAAAAAGTTTGAATATATCATCAATACCACGGTAGGTTATAAATAACCCAAATATAATTACCAAAACTATAACAAATGATTTACTAACGACGAAGTTATTAAAAATTAAAAGAGCGGCAATATCAGCAAGCAAAAAAAATACTGCCGGATAATATTTCAATCTATTAAAATTCATCTTATATTAGAATTATAATGAATATTTTTGAATAACATAATATTTATTACTGAAAAAAGAATAATTAACTGAAACTAAATAGTACCGATTTCCTACTTTTACTATTTTAAGAATCTCATCAATTTTATCTTTAATAGTTTTCAACAATTCATCTTTTTCAGTAATAACCCTGCCATCAGAATCAACAAACAGGACTTTACTATCATATTTTTTATGCTCCTGATTTCCATTATTTACAAATAATACTTCATTATTTAAAACAAAAAAGATGTTAATTTTTCTGTTATTTTCAGTTATTTGAACATTTGCATTCTCCCACTTCTTATTTATATCAGCGGAAAAAATTTTTTTTCTTTTTAGAATACTGTACAACTCAATTTTTGAGTCATTATTCTTATATAATATATATCCATTATTAATCTCATAATAATTGGTTGGAATCTCAAGAAACCGAATGAAATTTCCATTTTCAAAAAAATAGAATTTTTTGTTAAAATAAAAAATTAGCTTTTTATTAACATTGTAAAAATTTCTATCCCAAAATGGATGCTTACTTATCCTATCTATTGATTTGGATATTGCTAATGGTTTATTCGACTCTATAATACCACCATGTATAAAAAATAAATATATTTTGCCATTAGATTTATAAATATACTCCAATCTTTTATCGTACTTGATTTCTTTTAATTCGACAAACTCTTTTTCTATATCGAATATTTTTAAAATTGTTTTATTATATCTGGTTTCCCATATATATAAGTATCTGTCAGCTATATAGTAATTGGTTCGGGAATACCCTGCATACTTAAATATAGTTTTTTCATTTTTATATACATTTAAATAATTATTTTTTGAAAGTATATAAAGATACTTTTTTTCGGTAATTTTTTTGACTCCCTTACCTTTAATATCAAAAATACAGACCGAATAAATATTAAAAACAAAGAATAATAAAATTAATATAAATAAATATTTTTTCATATTAAAAGTTCCATCCTAGAGCAAAAGTATGTGCTGTATCGTAACTGATATTTTCAAAATTTGTTTTTCTGGCTAGATCATATCTTATGGCAAAGGCCCCAAAACCCATCTGGAAGCTTATTCCATAGCTTCCATGCATATTATTATTGCTATCTTCATTCCAGCAGTTTCCCATATCAAAAAAAACAGAAGAATAAACCCCTGGCAGAATTATATTTTCGGATGTTAAATCAAGAACAATATTTTGAATCATAAGAAATCTGTATTCAAGATTAAAAAGAAATAATTTTGTCCCCTTAAAATGAAAATACCTGTATCCCCTCATGGATAAGGACCCCCCCATTGAAAGGATATCTTTTTCTCTCTTTTTCCCCAATGATTCAGCATAATTTATTCTAGCAGCAACTGCAGAGTTTTCAAAAACTCTAAAATATTTCCTGAAATCAACATTATAATACTGAGAAAAGACATTCAATTTATTTTCTAAATCAAAATCAATACTATATTTCAAAAGATATCTCCAGCCATCTATCGGTCCAACTTCATTCCAAATTGTGTTATCAAATACATATTTAAAATTCAAACTCATATAATATTTATGATACCATTCATGGGGAATGATATATTCTCTTTCCTTATAATTCAGGTTTACCCCACCCGATATTCTTCTAAATCTTGAGAATGGATAAATCAAACCGGCTTCAGCACCTGCAAGTCTCTCATCGTATAAATCATCATATAATTGAGATGTATAATAGTTAAATGGTTTATAAAAATGATACAGGGAATAATAATAATTCCACCTATAATATTTGTTAACATACTGTAAATAATAATTACTTTTTTTAACAATGTTTTCTATTCTATGATGGGCATCGCTCATTCCAACTGTAAAAAAAAGCTCTTCATTGTCAAGCATATCTGAAAATAATAAGGAAATATCTCCTATATAGCCCATTTTAGGGGAGCTCATCACATTTGCTTTTAAAATATCCAGGGTTAACTTAGATTTATATTGACGGGTATTTTCTTCAATTATCTTTTTATCAATTTTGGGATAAGTAAAATAGGATAATTCTTCATCCTTTGTCTGTACAACTTTATTTATAGGTTCTTCCAATCGAAATGCAGTTCTATCCCGGGATACAGCAGTAAAATAAATCTTATTTTTATTTTTCCAAATATTATTTATATATACCGGAAATTCTGTCATTTTAATAATTTTATTTTTAGATAGTTTGTAAATATTTGTATCTCCCTCACGATCAGAAAGAAAAACAATTTGCCCATTACTTAGATATATAGGAAAATAATCATTACTTTCTCCATTGGTTCTTTTTTCTGTTTTTTTTGTATTCATGTTATAAACAAATATTTTCTTATACCCTTTTTTGCCGTATTCCTTCGAGAAAACAATTTTCTTTTTATAAATGGAAAAATTATTTATAGAATTATCAGTTTTTAGAACCGTATTATACTCCTGTGTATTAATATTATATCTTACAATATAATTTTTATCATCATTTCCCAGACCTGAGATATACAGCATATCATTTTTATAATTTATAGAATAAATAATACTAATATTTGAAATATTTTTTAACCTTTTTTCTACTTTTTCTTTTTTTATATCATAAATAACTATAATATCATTATTTTGATACTTTACCCCAAGAAATAATTTATTTTCATGATGATACACAGGCATGTTTTTAATCGATAAATACTCATAATCCGCTTTATTGCCAATACGAAACAATCTTTTCTCTGTGTTATTTACTTGTTTGTAAATATCAATATAGCCCCATTTATTTGTTATATAAACTGCCTGATCTTCTCCAGTTTTGTAGTATCTAAAAATATCTTCCTTAATTTTTTTGCATTTATCATATATATTATCAAATTTTTTTGTTTCAAATATATACTGATTTTTTAACCAAATTTCAAAACTATAGCTGATTTCATCAAAACTATCCCCACATATATTTTCAATAGCATCAGAAAAGTTATCATAAAGATACATGGTTTCAAAATATTTTTTAATTATTTCTATGCCGTATTTCTCATCAAGAAAAGAAATAAAAGCCTGGCCCTCTTTATACATCAGGTAGGTACCTAAAATAGAATTCATTCTATCCAGCGAAACAAATCTATCATTTTTAAGAATTGTGCTCAAAAAAATCTTATCCTGATGTGGAAAGCCATTGGATAAATATTCGGCCAGACCTTCATGAAACCATAATGGAAGGTGAATTCCTCTAATATTTTGATTATACTTTCTAATCTCAGATATTTTAACTAAAACAAACTCATGTACAAGTTCGTGTCGTAAAACATGTTCTAATTCACTTAAAGACCCATTAAAAGGTACTACAACTCTTCCCTTTGAAAACTCAGTAAAACCACCGACACCTTCGGGTAAAATATATGGAACAATATTTGTTTCCCTAAATTTATAAACATTATGATAAATAATTATGGGTATTTTAAGCTTCGATGTAATAGAAAAAAATTTTTTGTATTCGTTTACAGTTTTCTCAATGATTGGGATAGCAGTTTTTATGATATTTTCTTCAGGTGGATAATAATAAACATTAAAATAATCTGATTTATATACTTTCCATTTGTACTGTTTATAATTAATTTTATTTTTTCCAAAAGATGCAAAAGATAAATTTACATTTGAAAAAAATAAAATCAGAATAAGAAATGTAAATGATGCTTTTTTAGGCATAATTTACATTCTTGTTTTATGGTGATTCGGAGACTGGATTCCCGTTTTTATCTGAAGGAATTACTATATCCCCTCTTATATATCCAGTACGTCCCCTTATTCCTGGAACCTTAACTTCAAACCAGCTATATCCTCCAACCTGTATTGGTTGATTTCTTTCAAGTTCCAATACACTTCCAATTTGAATTGGTACTCCGACACGCTGTGAATCCATTCTTGGATTTTTTCTAAGATGAACCACCGGTTCTCCACTGGTTGATAATTCAACTTCATTATGACCAACTTCAGCCTCAACAAGCATATAATCGTGAGAAACAAAAAAGCTTGAGTATAGAAAATACCCAATTCCTATCACAAATATTGCAATTAATATTGTGGTAAGTATATTTCTTCTTTTACTTTTTTCTCTTTTCAGGTAAGCCTGATGTATCTGTTTTCTTTTTTCAACATTAACATTACTTTTACGTTTAGATTTTCTTGCTTTTAGCATTTTTGCAACATCTTCAATTCTTGTGTTCCATCCCATATCTTCAAATTCAGGCTTATATTTTTGAGCTTCTTCCATATTTTTAACACGGAGTTTGACAACAGGTTGGGTAACTATTCCTTCAGCTATGTCTCTTGTCATATTTGGATACATTTTAACAAGTTTTTCAAGCAATCTCTCCCTAACAACCCAGTTGTTTTTATCAACTCCCGATAAAATTAAAAATTTAGGTTTTTCTTCTTCCTTCTTTTCCTGTTCTTCAGGTTTTGTTTCTGTTTCTTCCTGTTTTTTCCCCTCTTGGGTCTTCATTCTGGCTTTCATTTCCTGTTCAATTTCTTTTTCTATATCTTTTTCTTCTTTTTTCTTCCCAGCTGAATCGGTTTCTTCCTTTTTATGAATCTCTTCTTCCGGTTCTTTTTTTATTTTTTCTTTTCCTTCAATTACTTCTGTCTCACAATTCAATGCTGAAAGTACCTTAGCAAGTTGCTGACCATCTTCTTTATTTTTTACCTCAATTCTCTTTTCAGCTCCCTTTGAAATTTTTTCTGCCTCCTCATCTGTAATATCAGGGCGCATAGCACTTAACATACTCACAAATTTTGACTGCCACTGCTCTGTTTTTTCAGGAAGCTCCTTAATTTCTACATAATTTTTAGTAACTTCTTCATATTCTTCTTTTTCGGCTTGTTTGGTCTCAGAAGTTTCTGCAGATTTATCAATTCTTTCAACACTGCAATCCAGCTCTTCCAGTTCCATCTTAAAATCTCTAAAGCTGTTTACAGGAATTGAAACCACAAAATTGTTATTACTCATTAATGTTTCAAGTTCTTTTTCATCTATAACGGTTTTAATCCCTTTTATTTTATTTTTAACAAATCTATATTTGAATTTATTATCTTTATCGTATTTGATTTTTACCTTATATTGTTTTTTGTCTTCCTTAGGCGATTCTTTTTTTAGAGGAGTTTCCATCTTTTTCTCTTTTATCTCTTTTTCAGCTGATAAACTAGTCCCACAAACCATACAAAATCTGGCATCTTCCAGATTTTCAGTTCCGCATTCCGGACATATATTCTTTTTCTCCTCCTCCTCGGGAACCTGGAGTTTGGCACCGCAATTCAAACAAAATTTTGCCATTGCGGGGTTTTTAGCTTCGCATTCAGGACAAACCTGTTCTTCTTTATCTTTATCTTTATCTTTTTGGGAAGTTCTCTCTTCAGCTGAAACTGTTTCTTCTGTATCTGATGTACTTTCTTCTAAATCTTCAGATGTGAGTTCCTCTTCTTCATAATCATAAATTTTTTCATGGGACTCTTCTTCCGCTCCCAGTTCTATATCATCCAGAGATTCAAGATATTCATCTTCTTCCTGAATAAATTCTTCTTCTTCATCCTCTATCAGATCTTCCTGAATTCCCGGCTCTTCAATAATTTCTTCAATTTCTTCCCTGTGTCCGAAATCCAGTTCTTCATCGGTTTCGGTCTCATCAAATGTTTCTTCCCCGGTCACATTAGAAATTACGTCTTTTTCAGCTTCAATCTCTTCTTCAGATTCATCCACATAAGATTCTTCTTCAGCTTCTAAATCTGTTGGCTCTTCCCCTGATGTAATTAATTCTTCCTGGATCTTTTGTTCCTTTTCAGAATCTATACTTTCGCTGCTACCTTTCGTTTCAAATGATTCTTCCATTTGTTCCATATCAGAAGTATCATCTTCAATTTGAACAAATTCAGTCTGGGATTCCTCTTTATTATCAATATCTGTTTCTTCTTCTGAAATCTGATTCAAACTCTCATCAGATTCAATTTCCTGATCCTCAGAAGGTATATCTGATTCAATAGCGCTTTCAATATCAGATAAAAATTGATCCTCTTCCTGTTCAGCTTCAATATCAGTATCCATTTCTACTTCAGAAGCCTGTTCTAAAGATTCATTTGCGATTTCACCCTGTTCTGCATCACAATAAGGACATACATTTGAATCAACAGGAATTTCTTTTCCACATTCAACACATTCGCTCATATTCAACTCATAACCGCAAAATTCACATTTATTTGTATCTGTCAAATCAATGTCAGCTCCACACTGTGGACACATAAAAAATGCCATATCGTTCACCTCTCTTAAATTTAACCCCGTCTTTTATATGATATAAATACAATAATTCCATAAAATACAACAAAAAACAATATTATTGGTATTAAATAATAAATCTTCAGCTTGTTTTGAAGGCTCCATCCAATATCAATAATAATATTGGTACCAAATAAAAATGCTCCTAAATAAATAATTAACGTTTGAATCTTTTTTCTTGTTTCTTCTTCTAGGGCTCTAAGAACTAAATAAAATGAAATAAAATACACAACCGCAAATAGTACAATCTTCAATCCCATATATCTACTATACTATAAAAGACTTCTTAAGTCAATAATTTTCAATCTAATTTCTCCTTAATATACTCCCATTTCTCCATCATATCTAATAATTTTTTATGTTTTTTTTCTTTTTCCAGATAAAGTTCTTCAAGTTTATTTGGAGAATGATTGTTTTGCATTTTATTTTCTAATTCTTTTATTGACTTTTCAATATTTTCAATTTTGTTCTCATAAACCTTTAGTCTTCTTTTCATTTGTTTTCTTCGGTTTCTTTGCTTTTTCTGTTTTTTGTAATCTTTTTTACTGGAATTATTAGTCATCGTCTTTTTGCTTGTTGAAGTATAAGAAAAATTATCAAGAAATTTTTCCACATCATATTTTATTTCCTTGATTTTCTTATTATTCATAAACCACAACTTATTTATTACATTTTTTAAAAAAAACAAATCATGGGATACTACAATTAGAGTCCCCTTGAATTTTTTCAAACCCTCTTCCAGCACTTCCAGAAAATTGATATCTAAATGATTTGTGGGCTCATCCATAATAATTAAATTTGGAGATTCCAGAATCATATCCAGGAGTTTAAATCTTGCTCTTTCTCCACCGCTCAAATTTCTGATAATTTTAAAGGCTTCATCCTGTGAAAAATCAAAATATCCAAGATATTCTCTAGCTTCATCTTCATCCAAAAAATATTTTTCATTCAAATAATCAACCATATGGATATCTTCATCAAAAAAATCTAAATTCTGCCTAAAATAAGAAATTTTAAGATTTTTTCCGTAGGAAATATTCTTATTACCATCAATTATTGTATTTAGCAGAGTGGTTTTTCCGCATCCATTTTTTCCTATAATCCCAATTTTATCATTTTTAAAAACATTAAGCTCTTTTATACTAAACAAATTTTCTACATCCAGGCTGTTTATTTTCAATATATCATTTCCCGAATCCTCAAAATTGTTAAAATTTAATTCTACATTATATTCAAATTTCCCGGGTTTATCTATTAGTGATATTTTTTCAAGCATTTTCTCTCTGCTTTTTGCCATTGTTGCCCTGTTTCCTGCTTTATATTTTCTAATATATGCTTTCAATTTTTCAACTTTTTTCTTCTGTTTTTTATATCTTTTTTTTCTATACTCTAAATCATTCTGTTTTTTCTTTTTGTAAAAATCATAATTTCCTCTATAGATTTTAATGTCTTTGTTTACTATTTCTGCTATTTTAGTAATACTATTTTTTAAAAGATATCTATTATGACTAATAAGAAAAACGGCACTTTTGGTTTTTTTTATAAATTCTCCAAGCCAGTTAATCGATTTTAAATCCAGATGATTAGTTGGTTCATCGAGAAGAATCAAATCTGGTTCCTGAACAAGAACTTTAGCAAGAGCAACCCTAACTTTTTCTCCTCCGCTTAAAGTTCTTATCTTTCTGTCCTTAAACTGTAAAATATTTAATCCTCCCATAACCTGTTTGATTTTTGTTTCATATCTGTATCCCCCCAATCTTTCGTATTTATCCATAAGGTTTTGGAGTTCAGCTTTTTTGGTATTGTCTCTTTTTAACTCAAGGGATACTTTTTGAATTTTTTCATAGACCTCATTCAAATGAGTAAACATTTTTATCAGCTCATCATGAACCGTACCGGATTCCTTTAAATTAAATTTTTGAGAGAGATATCCAATAGAAATATTTTTTGCTTTATGAACTTTCCCTTTACTGGGCTCTATTTTTCCGGCAATAATTTTAAATAATGTAGTTTTACCGCTGCCATTTTTCCCAATCAGACCTATTTTTTCATTTTCAGATATAGAAAAGGATAGGTCTTCAAAAATTTTATTTTCAGGGAAATATTTACCTAGATTACTTATTGAAACAAGAGCCATTGATTATCTTCCCCTCATATTTGTAATATTTTAACCTTTTTAGTGTTTTATTTGCTTCGATCATGCTAGAATAAGGTCCAAGTAAAACAAAATAATTTTTTCTTTTTAATATTTTTATATTTTTAAATTTATTTTCAAACTTTTTTTTGAATTTTTTTGCATTATTTATATGCGAAAATTTTGCAATATAAATAAATAGTTCAGTACCATTTTGTGAATTTTTCTTGGATTTTTCAACTACTTCGAGTTTAACTTTACAGGTTCCTTTACTTATTAGATCAATTTCTCTAGCAGCCTGGTATGATAAATCAATTATTCTATTTTTTATAAAGGGGCCTCTGTCATTAATTCTAACCACAACTGTCTTATTATTTTCTAAATTAGTTACTTTAATATAAGTATTAAAAGGAAGAGTCTTATGTGCTGCGGTAAGATCATACATATTGTAAGTTTCACCATTAGCTGTTTTCTGACCATTAAAATTAGGTCCGTACCAGGAGGCATAACCTTTATAGGTTTCCGGTTGAGCATAAAACAGATTAGAAATTATAAATAAAAGTAAATATAAAATAATACATTTATTATAATTTGTTGAATATTTTTTTTGTTTTTTCCCTATCTGTTCCATATTTTCCTATAACAAACATTAATAAAATTCTAGCTTTTAATCCCCTAAGATTTGATGCAAAAATTGCTCCAAGTTCTTCTAATTTTTTACCGCCCCCTTTATATGCATAATCTCCAAGGACTCTGCCCATATAACATCTGGATGATATTACAACTATCATATCATTATCAATAGCCTTTTCAATTGATGATTCCATCCATTCAGGAAGGTTCCCCCTTCCAAAAGCTTCAATTACAAGACCTTTATATCTATGATCTATTAAATTTTCGATTATATCATTATTCATTCCCGAATAAGCTTTTATAAGCGCAACGGAATCCTCAGCTTTATCAAAATCAATATCTATTCTTTTTGAAGGTTTATTATAAAAGGAAACCCTGTCATTATCAACAATTCCTAATGCCCCAAAAAGAGGAGCTCTAAATGTTGAGACATTTGATGTATATGTTTTTGTAACATCCCTTGCAGCATAAATTTCATCATTTAATACCACCGTTACTCCAATTTCTCCAGTATAATGTTTTGATGTTACTGTTTTTAAAGCAGCCCATATGTTTCTTAAGCCATCATTCCCCAGATCGTTAGAACTTCTCATTGCCGCCGTTAAAACAACAGGCTTTTTTGTGTTTAAAGCAAGGTCCAAAAAATATGCGGTTTCCTCAAGTGTATCGGTACCATGTGTAATAATAATTCCATCATAATTTTTCACCTTTTTTCTAACCAGATTTGCTAGGTTATTCATCCTTTCAACATTCATATATGGACTGGGTATATTTGAAAATTCATACACATCTACATTATTTAAATTATTAATCTTTGGCAAGGATCTCACCAAATCATTTACCTGAAATGAGGGTATAGAACCTCCCTTTTGTTTGTCTATTTTCATAGTAATAGTGCCCCCGGTACCAATAACTAATATATTCTTCACTGCAACCTCCTATTTAAATTATCTTATAACATAATCAGCGAATTTGTCCAGATTTTCATTACTACCAACGATAATAAGTATATCATCCTCTTTAATCTTATAGGATGAAGTAGGAATCATCGTATTTTCCTCTCCCTTTTCATTTTTTGTTTTGATTGCAATTACATTAATTGAAAATTGACTTCTCATATTTATTTCTTCAAGAGTCTGCCCAACAAGTTTTTCTGAAGGTTTAACATGTATAATCGAATCATTTTCGGCCAGAGGAATGGCCTCCTTTACACTATTACTCAATAAATTATTTGCAACTTTTTCTCCTATTTCGATTTCAGGAACAACAGCAATATCTGCTCCCACCTTTTTCAGTATTTTCTGTTCTATAACATTTGAAGCTCTTGCAATAACTTTATTCATTCCTTTTTGTTTTAACATAATCGAAATCAATAGGGTTGTTTCAAAATCTTCTCCTATCGTAACAATAGCAGCAGCAAAATCTGTCAAATCAAATTTCGAATAAACATCTTCATTAGTCGCATCCAATATGAGAGCATTTTGTACATCATCTTTTATTTTATTTATTTTTTCTTCATCTTTATCAAGAACCATTACTTTCGAGTTCGAATTTAAAAGAACTTCCAATACACTCTGTCCGAATCGGCCCAATCCTACAATTAAATATTTTTCATTGATCATAAGAATCTCCTTTACCC
>VSIX01000044.1 GCA_008086245.1 Candidatus Mcinerneyibacterium aminivorans | reverse complement strand
TAACCTCCGTCACTCATTACTTGGATGTACTCAAAAAATTAACCTCCGTCACTAAAAATCTCGTTAGAGATTTTTAAATCGACGAAGTAATCTCAAGAACTGCTTTGGGATTACTTTTAAATGTTTTTTTCTAATACTAATACTGATACTGATACTAAAAAATCTCGCCAGAGATTTTTTATTCAAGATTTCTTTTTACAGAAGGTTCTGATCTCTTTTTTAATATTTTCCCATCTTTTTTGTAGAGGATAAATGAGCTTTTTTATATACTTATATTTGATTTGAAATGTATAAGCATGTCTAAAAAAATGCCGAAACCCCATGTAATCTTCAAGAAGATTTATCGAGCTTTTCTTTAGAATTCTATCTTTAGCAAAAAGAAGTAAGTTTTTATGCCATTTTTTACCTGTAATATTTTTACTGTAATGGTCTTTGGATATTATTTTTAGTATTTTTTCTATACCGTTATAAAAAGAATGAAGAAAAGCAGCTGCTGCATAAAGTTCTGTACTATTGAATGTATCTTCAGATTGAATCTTTAAAAAAAGAGGTTCCATTTCCTTTATGAGATTATCTATATTTTTTATTTCTATATTAATTTTTTCTTTAGTGGATTTATGCAACTTCTATATACTCCTTGTTTTTTAGAATATAACGAACGATCTCCCTATCTTCTTCAAATTCCATTAAATCTACATCATGCTCAAGTTTCATTATAAGTTTTCCAAGTACTTTAAAGTAGTTATCAATATCCCCTTTAAACCCGATGTCTATATCAGAACTTTCGTTATAATCATCATTAATTAAAGAACCAAAGATATATATTTTTTCTGCTCCGGCTTCCTTTAATATATCAATAGCTTTTAGAATATCGGCCTTAAATTCTTCCGGTATTTTTTCCAATTCATTTTTTGTTTTCATATCAAATCCTTTTCTTTATTAAATATTATCTTTTTTCTTTAAAAAATCAAGAAATAATGAATAATTTACTTTGTTCTTTGAATTATTTTTATTTCTAAAATCTCTAAAGAGATTTAGAAGATAGTATCAGTATCAGCATTAGCATTAGAAAAAAATATTTGTAAGTAAAACCAAAGAAGTATATGAGATTGCCGCGCTTATTTCATTAAAAATGAAAAATTAAGAATTAAAAATTAAAAATGAAGAATTGTAAACCAATTGTAAGTAAAATCAAAGAAGTGTTTAAGTTTTCTGTAGTTTGAATTTTTTATTATTTGAATTTAATCATCAATTTTTTTTACTCACACTCACACAGACACTAACACTAAAAAATCAGCATAGCTGATTTTTTAAGTATTAGCATTAGAAAAATAGTCATTACGAAAAAGCAAGCCTTACAGTGATTGTCGATTTAGGATTTTCAATTGTCGATTATAAAAATTAATAATCATAAAAGAAAGAGATTTAAATGTTTTTCTTCAGCGGGATAACATCCAAAACTCGTTACTTGGGATAGCTTCTAAGGGCTCGCATCCGTCACTCATTACGGGGATGTACTTCGAAGAGATATCTTCCGTCACTAAAAATCTCGCCAGAGATTTTTAAATCGACGAAGTAATCTCAAGAACTGCTTTGG
>VSIX01000043.1 GCA_008086245.1 Candidatus Mcinerneyibacterium aminivorans | reverse complement strand
ACAGAACCAGCCTTTTGAACTGTCTCCATCTCTTATCCAGTATGTTCCATCTGTTATGAGATAATCGGTGGAATCCTCATACTCGGCATATCTTTCACTGTGACCATAGACCGGTCCTGTAAAAATATAAACTCTTTTGGTAATTCGAAAAATCCCGTTTGCAATATACAGACTTTTCCCGGTTTCAGTTCTTAATTTTCTATCTCCAAAATCTTCTTCAACTATTGTCTGGGGAAGATTACTGTAATAATCGCTATCGTTATTCTTCCATCTTGTATTAGTTACATAGGACAGTTCGATACCAAACCCGCTTTCTGAAATCCAGTATCCGGAAAACTTATAAAATGGTTCTTTGGGATTATATCCAGCTATTCCCCCGTAGTTATATGTATACTTACGGTATATTTTATCTCTAATGTCAGCATTAATAGTAAAAACAAAAATAGCCAACAGCAATATTAAAAAAAATTTCTTCATAAACCCACCTAAATATTCATATATTTAATTTAAAATATACAAATATTATAACATGATTTCCTCAATCAGTATATAAAAAATGAAGGGTTCAATAAATCCTATATTATTTAAACTTTACGGCTGTTCCGTATACCAGAATTTCTGCAGCTCCCTGCATTACTTCTGAAGTTGTAAATCTTACACTTATAACTGCATCCGCTCCCATTTCTTCAGCCTTTTTTTCCATTCTTTCAATTGCCTGCTGCCGGGCAGAGTTAATCATCTTGGTGTATCCTTTAATTTCTCCACCAAATATTTTCTTTATACTAGCCACCATGTCACTACCTACATGTCTTGCCTTAATAGTGTTTCCCTTAACCATTCCTAAAGTTTCCGATACTTTCTTACCAGCAACATTTTCTGATGTTGTAATAATCATAACATCCTCCTTTATTTATTCATTTAAACTCTCCAACAGCTAACTTATTAAGTACACCTTTTAAACATTATACTTTTAAAACTTTAAATATAATCCTAAATTCTACCATATTCCATTATTTTTATTCATAGTAGTCACCAAAATATATCCAGACTGCACAACCTAACAATATTAATACTATAATAATATCAAACATTATCGAATAACTTTTGTCTTTAGGCTCAATTGTTATAATATTTAATACTGCCCCGCTTAAGAATAACAAAACATGGAGTATTTTCTTTGTTTTCTTTCTCATAAAAACCCTTCTTTTAATCTGTATAAATTAGTTTAATTCGTTTTTAAAATTTTATTATTATCTTTTTTAAACTAAGTTTTTTACTTACACTCACACACGCTCACACTTAATTATTCAATACCCAATCACAGTATTCAGATACTAAATTATAGTGGTTTGTTGGCAGGAAGATCTTTTTTCTCCATAAATTTTATAAAATCTTTCCCCCTATCTGTAATTTGAAAATTTTCTTTATTTCTTTTTATCAATTGTTCTGATTTTAGATAATTCAGGTATTTATCAAAAGAATAACTCGAGTAAATTTGTGGATATTTATTTTTCATTTTTTTATAAAATTCTTTAACTTTTCCTACAGGTTGTTTTTTATTGTTTAATTTATTTAGAAGCCGAATCTGACTTCCATAAATCTTATTATAAATATTTTTAAAATATGCAGTTATATTTTTTATAATTGAATAGTTATAAAGATATTTGCTCACCCTGTTTAAATTCTTTTTTTTAGAAATGCCAATTTCCTCCTGAAGGGTGTCTTCAAATTTTTTGACTGTTTTCTCACTGTAAAAGGTTTTTAACTCATGAATTTTTTCATTGTTTGTATTTTTTATTTCCTCATCGATTCCGGGATTTTCATTTTTATCTTTCTGATTAACCATCCTCGTTAAAATTGTTGTATCCTTATAATTAATCTTTTTTATACGATCGATTAACCCTCTCAGGGAATCCTTAAATAGAAAAAGTATAACAAAAATAATAAATGGCCACGTTATTATATCTAAAAGCTTAATTATAAAATCAAAAATTTCCATAATAATCCCCCTATTAATTATCAGAAAATTAAAGACTTAATAAAGTAAAACACAGCTCTTTTTAATTATAATTATCCCCCTTAAAACGGGTTTATAATATCAAAAGATAAAAAATTTTCAAATATTTCTCGAATTTTATAGCTTTATAGATTTTAAAAGAAAAACAGGGTTAAAGCTCTACTTAAAAGATTGTAAAATTCAATACAAATAAATCTCCCTATTTTTATGCTGAAACATTAGTTTTTCATTTTTTCTTCCGTTCTAATTATCATAATTTCGTTTCCTTATAATTTATAGGATTTTTCAAAACAACTATAGCCCGAATATATGATTTATCTTTTGTCTCTACTAATTTGTTATAAATTTTTGACCCTTTTCTGGAAAAAATATATAAAACAATATAATCTTTGTTTACTCCAATCATACTGTACATCCCGTTTAAATCTTTTAGGTATTCATTTTCGATTATATACCACAGATTTCCCGTTTTTTTATTAAACACAGTTATCTTCCCATTGACTTTTTTTAGTTTAGAATTTTTTCCTTTGAAAAGTTTACTTTTTGTCATTACAGGAGCATAGATATAATTATCGGTTATATCCATGGAATTAATCATAAAATCTCCATACATTGACTTATGATTTTTGTCTTTTATTCTCCATATTACTCTATCAAAACTATCATAATCTATATTAATTCTCCTATTTGTTTTTAAGTTTTCATTCAAAGAATCTATTGAATAAGGAATGCTTAAATGCCCGTAATATAATTTATTTGTGTCATCATCTATTTTTACAGTACCCCCTTTATATCTATCACCGTCTTTGGGAGTAGTTTTTCTTTGAATACTGCTAATAATTTTATTTTTTTCTATATTATACCTTCCCAAAAAATACTTATTACGCGAGTAAAAACTTAATACATTATCATTTATATCAAAGTTTAAAATTAGGCCTGTATCTTTTAAATCTAAAGTATCGATTAGCATACCTTCTATTGTAAAATAAGTTAGTCTTCTTAGTTTTAAATCCAGAATATAGATTTTTTCATTATCAATTTTTATTCCTCCGGTATGTACTATTTCCCCCGGCCCTTTTCCTATCTCAACTGGAATTTTATTTTTAATATTTCCATTCATATCGATAAAATTTAACATATACATATTTTTTGAAGGGAGATAGCTCATATAATATATATGATTATCATACAACCCCAAGCAGTTTGATGTATTTGCAGTGAGGAATTCATCAATTTTATAGATGTCTTTAATTTCAGCTTTTTTCACACCATATTTTGGTTTATTATTTTTTATAATCTCATAGTCCCGGCTGTTGCAGCCTATTGATAGAAGAATTAAAATGATAGATACAGATATAGAAATTTTTTTCATTACTTTCCCCCGTTTATTAAATTTTTGTAAAATCAATTATTCTGAATGCCAAATTTATTATTTAATATCTTATCTAATTTTTCCTTATCTTTTTCATTGAGGTTTTTAATACATTTTGAATATAAAAGATTAAATGGTCCTTTTATGATAAAAATACATTTATCTTTATCATTTACAATCTGTTCCTTGAAATAATATTTTTTTATTTTATCCCAGGAGATAGTTTTCTTAAAGGTATGGATTCCCTCCTCGGATAATCCAATATTGTAATGATAATTGAACATCTGTTTAACAGAAAAATAAATCAAAAAACTAAAAAATATTACATTTACCCATTCCACCTCTGCACTTTTTAAAAATATTTCTTCTACAATATCATAAGCAAATATAATTATTAAAAAACTAAATAAAAAAACATTTAATCTCGAAGTTCTTTCAATTTCTATCTCTGAATTTTTTAAATTTCTTTTAAATTTCTTTCTCCTTAAAATAGGATCCAGAAAAATTATAAATAATATTATAGCTGCAATAAAAACATAAAAGTTCATAACAATCTCCCCCTTTAAAGATTAATACTATAATAATAATTATAAAACAAGTTTCAAGATAAAATTTCAACAAAAATTAAGACTGAGGTCTTAGCCTGATAACAGACAATAAGAACTATTTTAAAATTAAATTTAAATATTTTATGAATTTTTATTTTAATTTTTTCTTCGAAGAATATACTTAAAATCGGCGGTAATCTACATCAGGCATTTTTATTATTTGCAAATTCTTTTTTCTGAGATACAAAATACCCTGAAGTATTAGACATGACCCTTTAACATTCATTGAAAATTATCATAGATAATTTTCTCGTAAGATTAATAGAAGATTCCTGAATTCCGCTCGTTTTACTCGCTTCATCAGGAATTTTCATTACTTATATTTTATTAACCATGGATATAACGGCTGTAGCGAAGCAGAATGCTAAAATATTCTTGTATGAAGTTTAGATTATTTTCTTAGAAGGTTTAACATTTAAGCTATTTACTATTTACTTTTTTCTATTTACTATACTATATAAATCATGAGGACTTTTTTTTAAGCCCCCTTTTAACAGTAATCTGAATTCCCCCTATAAACAAAATTAAAAGGCCCAGAGATTCAAGATCAAGCATACCGACCAAATCCGGAGTTGTAGAAAATTTCCAGATAAAAAGGGCAATAGAACCCAGAGCCATAACAATTCCTGCAATTAACTGCGTAATATTATCAACTTTCAGAATATCGGCAAACATAAACAGCATATTTCCCCCTTTCAATATTTTTTAATATAAATAAATACCCATCAAAAGAAAACCTATTGATATTATCAATAGTAAAACATCAAGCATCCATAATTTTTCCTTTGAGTTCTCAATAAATTTGACAAATTTTTTAGAAACCTTTTTCCAGTTAAAAATTAATCCAGCAAGCTTAATTGATGAAAATGTAATTAAAATAGTTACAATCCAGCCATATTTAACATAGTCAAAAATTGTCCCGTACCAGGTAAGAATTAAAACTCCCACCCCATAAACTATCAGAAGTATTGTAGTCCAGGATCTTTTCTCTTTAGAATAATGTCTTTTTGCCCAGTTATAAAGTTTGTCATGAGCGAAAATGCCAGTTATTGATTTAACAAAAGTAGTAATTGATAATATATAACATACTATTTTAAACATATTCTCTCCTTAAATGTATTCTTTGGCCCATTCAATCGCCTTTTCAAGCATGTTGACTGTTATATAATGGTTTATGTCTGGAACTTCATATAACTCCAGCCTATCTTTATTAGTATAGTATCCAATGGCCTTTTCATAAAACTTTTCCTGCCCCTCTATTGGAACCGAGGTATCTATATCACCATGAAGCATCAAGATAGGTCTTTGATTGATTTTCTCAATATTTTTCATTGCGTCGTATTTTTCTAATTTTTCGATTAAATTTTTGTTTGCTTCAGGAACTTCAGCTTCTTTTCTTAATATTTTATCCATTTCTATCCAGCTGCATGCACCATTAAAAGAGATTAGCGTCTTTATCCCGCTATTTTTGATTAACACCCCTGAACCTATGAACCCTCCCATTGAACTTCCGATGACTCCAATTCTTTCAGGATCTGTTTCTCGATATTTCTTAATACTATTCAAAAGAAAAGTGGATTCTTCAACCGAAGATAAAACCGTGTCCCAGAAATAATTTTCAATGGCATTGTCCTCTTCATAATCAATAGGATTCCTCACGCCATGATTAATAGCATCGGGAACTATTAAATGAAATCCATACTGTGCAATAGTAGAGGCTTTAAATCTCTGAAAGTTTTTACTGGAACTCCAACCGTGATAATAAATAATTGTGGGCAATTCCTTTTTGCCATTATCGGGATAAAATCTTAATACGGGAATTTCTCCTATTTTATCTCTTTTTTCCTTTATCAAATTGCTTCTATAAGGAAATATTTTTCTTTCCATCTTTTCTCCTTTCAGCTTTAGTATAATAGATGTTTTAGGGAATATTAATTACTTTTTTATTCTGGATTCTGTAGGCTGTTATCTGGATTCTGTAAAATTATCAAAGATAATTTTAGTCTAAGTCAAAGTTCAAGTTTAAGTAAAAATTTAAAAGTTAAACAAGAGGATTCCGGGATTTCGCTTCGCTTCATTCGGTATTTTAATTGATAAAAGAAAAATATATGCCAGGTCAATATCGAACCTAAGTCAGAACAAAAGCTATCAGCCTGATTATATTCTAAAAAAAGTTTAAAGGAAATCCAAAAGAAGTACTCGAGATTGTCGCTTTCTTTTCACTCATTCGTAATGACTTTTTTAAATTGAAAGTTGGAAAGGTGCAATGATAGAGATTCTGGATTGACACCCAGAATCTCCTGAAATATTTTTATGTTTCTACTTTTTTTGAGCAGCATACATCGGATTATCAAGCAATATTATCCAGCCTTCCTTCTCTTCAGGATTTTCTACTGCTTCATCCAGAGCATCAAGATGATAGGCTTTTAATAAAATTATATATTTTTTTGTTACTCCCAGAATATCATAACCTGTTGCTGACTTTTTTAATTTTTTATTCCAGATTTCATGCTCCAGCTTCCCGCTTTTCTTATTAAAAATAAAAAGCGAGTTGTCAGCTTTTCCTTTTTTTAATCCCTCTTCTGCATAGTGAATTGATTTTCCAAAAGGAACATATAGATAATTTTCATCAGAAGCCATGGTTTGAACCATTAAATCCCCCTCAAGCCTGCCATCTTTTGTAATTTTGCAATCTTCATATTCTTGGTTAAGTTCTTTTTTTATAGTATTTAATTGATTGAAATTTCTATCAAATTTTTTGATTCTAAAAGGCTGTTTAATTAATCCCTGATAAATTTTCCCCTCATCTGCCAGAAGAACACCTCCCCGGGTTTGTTCCTGCATATATTCTTCTCCGGTTAATTTTTCATCATATTTTAAGCCTTTTTCAATTTCATT
Organism: Candidatus Mcinerneyibacterium aminivorans; assembly: GCA_008086245.1. Classification (GTDB taxonomy): domain Bacteria; phylum Macinerneyibacteriota; class Macinerneyibacteria; order Macinerneyibacteriales; family Macinerneyibacteriaceae; genus Macinerneyibacterium; species Macinerneyibacterium aminivorans. The sequence goes on along the minus strand of VSIX01000043.1, from coordinate 12,902 downwards.
TTTTTCATTAAGATGAACCAATCTATACTTGAATACACCCTGTAAATATACAACATCATTAATCACGACAAAATCCGTAAAGTATTCACTGAAATTTTTCAAAGATATATTTTTAAGATGTTTACCATTCATATTAAAAACAGCAATCTTATTTTGAGGAGAATCATAAAAATATATTTTGTCATTATATATCTTTACACGCCAGTTATAAAGAAGCTCGTTCTTTTTTTTGCCGTATTTCAGTTCTACTTCCTTTTTCTTTTTTCCTTCTAAATCAAAAAAGTTTATTAAAAAGTTTTTATCTTTTCTGCTAACCAGATAGTAATTATCCTTATAAAACCCGCTGCATCTTTCGGGATTGTTTTTAGATAATTTTTCTATACCAATTGTTTTCAGGATTTCCATTTTTTCTTCTTTTGTTTTTTTATAATCAGTAGTTTGAGCAGTGCATCCTATTAAAAGTATTACTATAAATGCATACATTATCTTTTTCATGAAAGCCTCCTTGACCATTTTATTTTTTCACTCTTCAAATAACACTATTTCCAAATAAAAATCAAACTTGATTCAACAGTAGTTATGATAAATCAAATATGCTATATGACAAGAAAAAATCATTAGTACAGTTTTTTAAAAATTAGAGGGTTGAAAAAAAATAAGTACTGTTTGAGTCCTGCAAAGCAAAACGAGTTTAATTATTTTAGTGAATTAGCCATTAGTAAGATCTAAGCAAACAAGTTGGCCCTTTGGACAGGGCAAAAATTGCAGAAATAATTTAAAACTTTTGGATTTTATGTTATAACACATCAAATAAATAATGTATAATACAAATTTTATGCCAGTTTTGGTTTTTGGACAGCTTCCATTGACAATTGAAAACCTTATTTGGGTTTTTTGAAACAATATATTTTTCTAATGCCTCTATTATAGAAAGAGGAGATTATATGAAAAAATTTATTTTTGTTTTTCTATTGTTAAGTTTTCTTATTTCATGTGGGAAAGTTCAAAAAGTTAATCTTGATTTAAAAGAAGCTAAATACCGCAAAATGGATGATCAGTATGCCAGCACAAGGGGAATGATCTTAATAAATAAAATAGATGATAATTTAATCTGGTTCTCCCGAAAGGGCTGGGTACTGGTTATAGATGATAAAAGTTTTGCGGTGCTGGATAAATTGAAGCTTGAACAGGGCAAAGGGCCTGAAGAGTATATTAATCTTACAGAAATGTTTGTTATTAATAACGAGCTTATTTATTTGTATGATCATCGATTGCATAGATTCATAGTATTAAAATATCAAAATGAAAAAATTAAAAAATATGATACAGTAAAATTAAATTTTTCCTCTACTATCGGAATGGAATATAGCAATGGAATATTTGCAGTTAACAGATTTGTTTCCGATAACCAAAAAATCCAAATACAGCTATTTTTCATAGATAAAAACCTTAACCATTTGAAAACTATAGATATTGCTCAATTTAAAATGACAAAGAGAAAGGATCTACTTAATAATGTAGGATGGCCGGTTTTATATAAGGACAATATTTATTATGTATCAATTGGGAATGGAAACACTAAAGTATATGATTATAAAACAAAAAAAGTAACAAATAAATTTTACAATGATAATAAAAAAATGAAAATGATTTATGATCATAAAGATGCAAATGTTATAACTCCAACACTAATCAAAAACAGATATCTTTTTATACCTTACAATCCACATACTGATAAGAATTTAAAAACCCCGGGTATGTATTATGAGCTTTTTGATTTAAACGGAAATTTAGTAGATGATGGATTTATCAAATTTGGTCTGGACAAAATACCCCCAGATCTAATGGATAGATACACAATAAATATTAGCTCTAATTTTCTCTATTTTTATGACAAGGATACTAATATTTTTAAAAAATTTGAATATATCATAAATACTCAATAATACTTTCCCAATCCTAACTCTATCCTTTAGGATAGAGTTGGAATGTTTTAAAAACTAATCTTTAAACGCCAGCAACCCCCAGAAAACAATATTAACAAAGGGTAGGAAATACATTATTGTCCACCATCCGGGTTTATCCCTTCGTATTGTAATATTATATAACACAATAAAATAAATAACTATATTAACCAGAGGTATAAAAAACAGAATAATCCACCATGCAGGTTTTCTGGCTACTCTGCACATTAAATATAAGTTTAAAACTGGGATAAACGATAGCCATGGATGCTCTGTGGATGTTTTTTGTGCAACAACCATTAGACAAAGTGCGTAATACAAATAAAAAATAATGCTTATAAAATAAATTACCCCGCTATCAAAAGTGCTAACGAATTCAGGCTCCGCCATATTATCTCCTTCCTTATTAGTTTCATTATATAATATATTCCAGCAAAGAAAAGTTGGAAAATAAATATTAATACTATATAAGCGATAAAAATTTTACCAAAAGAGAATTCTCAATGATAATTTTTTGTATGGATATAAAAAGATTCCTGATTTTTTCTTGCTTTGCTCATTTCTTCAGGGATTTTTCCTAATTCTTTTCTTGATCATACCTTCCTGCTGATATGAAACAAATTGATGCAATCTCCTATTTTATTTTTTTCTGCTTTTATTCTACATCTGCAGTAATAATTTTATTTGAATATTTGTATTTATTGCTATAGGGAGAAATAAAATAAAATTTGTTATCTATAACATATAAGGAATAATCCTGTTTGGTGTTGAGAAATTCTCCCTTAATTCGGTATTTAAATTTGCCGCTTTTTTTATCAAACACATCAACAAAGCCACAATTAATCGGCTTAATATCTTTATGATGCCTTACTTTTCTATTATCCTTCCATTCGAATTTGTTTATTCCGCCTACCCCTCTTAGCACGTATATGTTTTCTTCGTCCACATCGATATTGCTGCAGGCGCGGCCGCCCTGAAGTTCAAAAGAACCATCTTTAAACCTAACAATTTCAGGGGAAAGTATTTGTTGAAGCCCATCGTTTATTTCATTTTCCCATAATAAATTTAAATTTTTATCATATTTTCTGATTAAATATTTGTTTTTATACCCTATCATTACCATATATAATTTTTTATCAGGTCCCTTAGTATATCTTGCGAGATTTTTAATACTGAAGTGTTCAATCTGACCGGATGGTTTTTCACCCTCAATATATCCAAGTAGTTTTCCCTTTTTATTTATTTTTGCCCCAATAATATCTTCCGATAGCGATATAACTGGAGCCAGGACAAAACTATCATCAACACTATTTATATCCGTAAAGCCAAAGTTCATCCTAAAATCGCTGCTGTTAATTTGACAGGTATCTTCATATTCAAGATTCATATTAAATATTTCAATTGAATTTTTCCTGTTATCCAGTATATAAAGTTGTTCGTTGCTCATCCCCATACCGGGCAGCCAGTTCCCAACTTCTCCCGGTCCGCGGCCTTTCTTTAACTTTTTTTCTTCCACGATATTTAATTTTTTATCAACTAAAATTAGATACCTATCCGAATTTTTATTAATAATAGTTCCAAGCATGTCTTCATTTGCAGCATGCAGATAAAGATGAAGTCTTTTCTCCGATGGGAAAGATTTTTCATCCAAAAGGTGGAATTGTTTTATATCAAGATTATCTTTGATATTATTTTTAATTAAAAGATGATCTTTCTTTTTTTCTGTGTGATATTTTTTACTGGAACATCCAAAAAACAATATTATTCCAACGATAAGAGAAAAAAAAGCTAACTTTTTCATAATTACTCCTTTATATATATGACAAATTTATACTGGTTAATGTTTCAAATAGTTGTTAGCCATTCGTGTTCGATTTAAAATCACTTTTGTGTGATCTAACCCCCTATTATTTGGACAAACTTTTAGGACCTTTACACTCATTTCTTTTGTTTCATTCGGAATTTTCATTTTTAAAACAAATTTATACAATGTATATTCTAAAATAGATCAGGATATGAGTTCAAATGAAACCGATTTATAAGAAAACAGAATTATAAATAAAAAATAGAAAAAAGGGGAAGAAGAATTCTTTGATTCCTCTTCATCCCTTAAATATTTTAACTATTTACTCAAAAGAAACTCTATAGCAAACACCCAGTTGTATTTATTTATAAAAGAATATCCCGGATCCTCATTTAGAAGCTTTTGGGCCTTTATTCTTTTTTGGTTTTCAAAATCATTATATATCAATTCATCTGTTTTAGAATTGTATCCCACAACGAGAACGAAATGATCCAGAGCCCACTGTTCAAATCTTGTAGGAAGCACTTTAACTCCTATAATAACAGGGTTTCCTCTTTTAACAGCATTAATCACGCCCTCATACAGGAATTTATAATAGTTTTTTTTCAGCTGCTTTTTGCTGTTCGAATCAACCGATCTGGAAAGAGTATTATAAGAAACATCAAATTTTTCAACAGCTTTAGCTATCTCATCTGCATGTAAACCCCTATTTTTGTCGGTACCAGCCATATTTATTTCCAGCTGTGTTTTATTTAAATTAAGCTTGTTTGTAATTGACCAAAGGCAGGTTTCTCCACAACTTCCCTCCCTTATACTTAAAACATATTTTGGAGGAAGCAAATTGGAAATTTTAAAATCACCATCTTTTTTAGCATCTTCATATATATTATTTTTTTTCTGTGCTTTCAGGTACCAGCTATTAGCTTTATCTATATCTTTTGAGGTTCCCAACCCGTGGTAGTACAAATTACCAAGCTCATATTGATATTTTGGATTTCCTTCATCAGCTTTTTTCTTAAAAATTTCAAAAACTTTATTAAAGGCTTTATCTTTGCTGTCATAATCGAAGTAGCCAGTAAAATATTTCAGAGCCTCCGGATATCCCTTAAAAAGAGATTTTTTTATCCATTTTTTGGCTTTTTTTTCATCCTTTTCTGTTCCGGATCCGGTATAATACATAAGTCCAAGCTCCAGCTGGGCAATAGAGTTATTTTTAACTGCTAAGTTTTTCATCCCTTTAAAAGCTTTTTTATAAAGTTTTTCTGATTTTTCCCTATCCAGCTTAACAAAGTGTCCGTATTTATACATTGCAGCCAAATTATAATAGGCTATTGGGTTATCCTTTTTAGCGGCTTTATCCAGCCATTTGTATGCCTTTTCAAAATCCAGCTTAATATCGATACCTTTTCTATATCTCAATCCCAGAACCGCCATAGCATAACTATCGTTATTTTTTGCATCTTCAAAAACTTTTTCTCCTACCAAATAATCATAATCGGTTGAATAAATTAGTGAAACAAAAACAACAATTAATAATAATAGAGTTATTTTTTTTGACATAAGCTCTCCTTTTTTTTAATTAATAATTACCAGAACTATTTTATGTAAAATTATAAAAAATTCAAGCTCTTTGTCTTCTTTTTAAATAATCTTCAAATTGTTATACCAAATTTGCAAACAGAAAATTTTAGGACTATCAATTTAATGAGATAGCCCTAAAATATCAAAATTGAAAACCCATCTTATCCCCTAATGAAGGGAAACCGATTTCTACCCCCTGATGCTTTTAATTATTACCATACAGATATTTACTTTCAACAGCCAAAATCCAACCTGTAGTATTTTAACCATGTACCGTAGTATTTCTTCCATGAACCGTAGTACAAATTTTTTAACAATAAATTATACCCGAAGCCTGCTTTTGATCATAAAATAAATACCCGTGATGATAACTACCAAAGAGACAATAACTATAAAAATGTTGAATCTGTAATAATTGAAATATAAAGCTGAAATAATACCCGCTATAAACAAAAACAAACCTATTATCATTTCCCAATCAATTTTCATAAAAATCCTTTCCTATACTTTATTTTAGCATTTACATAAAATAAATACAGGAAATTCAAAATTCTCAAAGATTTTTTAACTTTTCATACACAATTTATATTTGATTAATAGAAAGAATTAAGTTATAATGGATTATATGAAAAGCAATAAGATTACATTTCATGTTCCCGGATTTATTCACGAGCTTTTAAAAGCTGATATTGATAAATACAAAATATCCCAGGGAACACTCTGCAATATAATCTTTGAAACTTTTTATAATGATTATAAAAAGTGGAGTTTTGGAAGCAATCTTGAAAAAACTATCAACTTTAAACTTAAAGAAAAAAATTATTCTGTTTTAAATAACCTTCTTGAGAATAAAAAGATAGAAGAAAACAAATCAAAATATTTCAGGAATCTGCTTGTAACCTACCTTGACAACAAACCCTATCACAGAGAACGAATAGTTTATAAAAACAACATAGATAAAATTTTCAAGGCAATTAAAGATCAAAAAAATGTTGCTATTAATTATAAAGACGAAGAAAGGACTCTGGAGCCCTACTCTGTTAAAACCACGAAAGAGGAACTTTTCAACTACCTTCTATGCTACTGCTACAAACATCAGGAGTACCGCACCTACCGAATTTCTAATATTAAAGTTAAATATGTAAAAAAAGAAGACTGGCAGCATTATAACGAAAAGAAGATCGAAAATTTATCAGAAAATTTTGATCCTTTTCTGTCCCGCGGGAAAAAATTGAAAGTAAAATTTACAGGCAGAGGAAAAGATCTTTTCGAGAATGTAATCTTCTACAACCGTCCGGAAGTAATAAAAAGAAAGGGAAATATTTACATCCTTCAGTGCAGCCTGGAAAAAGCAAAAGCCTATTTTGCCTCCTTTTTTGATGAGGTGGAGATTTTAGAACCCGATTATATAAGAAATCATTTTGCAGAAAAATATCAGCATCTATCTGAAATTTATAACAATTCTTAAGAATACATTTTATTACAGATAAGCTTATGAAAAATAAAAAATATTCTTTTATATTTCAAAATCTCAATCTTTCTCACAAAACTATTCTTGATGCAGCCACAGGTGCCGGAGGGGCTACTCTCAGATGGGCCAAAGAAATTGACAAATCAGATGCTAACTCTAAAATAATTTCTGTTGATAAATACGATATCCCCGGCGAAAACGAAAAGGAATGGAAAAATTCAATAATTCAAACTCTTGGAGATTACAAAAAGTATGTAAGACTAAAAAAGGGCGATATTTTCAACCTAGATTTTATTAAAAACAATTCTATTGACATTATTAACTGCGATAATACAATAGTTTTCCTAAATAAAAAACCTCTAAAACTTATGAAAGCCCTTAAAGAATTTAAAAGAGTGTTGCGGCCAGGTGGTATGTTAATTATAGTTTCTGAAGACTCTTACACCAAATTTAATTCTCAAAATAAAAACCAGTGGAAAAGGTGGTCCCTGTCAAAAGCTATTTACAATTTAAACGGCAAAACCTGGTCGAATGAACCAAAATTAAAAGAAGTTATGGATGCTCTAAAAATACTAAGTTTCAAAAAAGAAGATAGTTTAAAAATAGATCCGATCAGAAATGATACCAATTATAAAACGATAATAAATGAATGGAAAAAGATAATGGATATAGAGGTTGATACACTTCAATTTTCAGAAAACCTTAAAAGCTCCTTAAAAAAAGAAGTTGAAAAAATCTACAACCAGGTTCTGGAAGAAAAATATTTAATGACTTTTTCATACTGGATTTTAAAAGCCAGGTTAAAAGAAAAATCCTAACCGTATTAATAATTCATTTAATTAAATTATCATTTATAAATATAGTGAAAAAATGCAGATCCCTAAAAACAAACAAAACAACAAACAATGGATTTTTTATAATCAAGCAAATTATATAAAATTAATATTAGTTATTTTTGTGAATTACATCATATTGCAGAACACTTTTTATTTCCCTAAACCTGAAATATGCTGATACTTGATATTTATAACTTAGTTAACAAAAAATCCTGCAAAGAGAAACTCTTTGCAGGATTTTATCAAGGGAGGTCTTTTTTCTAATTTATCGGGGTCTTTTCAACAGAACAAAAAATCTTACGAATCTATCTTTTTCTTCATTAATTAATTTTTTTACTGCAGGGCCCTGTGCCATGAAAAAGGCAACAAAATACTCATCTGTTTGCCCTATAATATTAAAAAACCCCTCTATATCTGTTAATTTCTTGCTTGTATATGTTTTTGCTAAATCCCCGCTATTTTTATTAAATGCCAAAATTTTTGCATCAAACTTTTCAAACTCAGATCCATCCTGTTTTATTAAAGCTCTCCCACTAATTTCCGGTGCGTATACATATTTTTCATCAATTGTTAAGGACGAAATCAAAAAATCTCCATGGATATTTGGCCCTGGAGCAACTTTTGTAGGCTCCACCCCTTTTCCTACACTGTATGTAAACTCATCGATTTTCTTAAAATCCAGATTATATTTTTCTATTTTATACGGTTTGGATATATTTCCTACATAAAGCATTTCATCCTTCTTATCAATGGTCATGACCCCGCCTCTAACTTTATCTTTAGGCTCCAGTACTTTTTTTTGTGTGTGTTCTTTTCTCTTAACAACTTTACCGCTTTCAATTTCCATTTTCCCAAGATATGTTAGATTCATGCTATGGAAAAACATCGAATCCTTAAAAAAATCAAAGGACAGAATAACTCCTGTATCTGAACCAAAACTAAAACTATCTACATAATTACCATCAAAATCAAACCTGGTTATTCTGTTTAAAACAAAATCTGTAAAATAAATATTATCCTCATAAATCTTCATTCCAAGGGAATGTCTTGCTTCTCCGGGACCTCTTCCCTTTTTTATATCGAAACTTGAAACTTCCTCCCCCTGCAGGGTCCTCTTTGAAATTGAAAAGTTATCTCCAAAGTCCTGGACATAATAAATGTGATTGTCATAAACCTGTGTACATAAAAAGGAGTTGCTCTGTGTCATGTTTTCTGCTTCCCATACCCCGGCTATTTCAAGCTCTTCTTTTTCAATTTTTTCTCCGCATCCTACAAAAATAGTTAACGCCAAAAAGATTGCAAATAATATTCTAACTTGATTTTTCATAAAAGCCCCTTTCTCATTGAGCATTAGAACATAACTTCAATACAAATCATGTTTTCTATTCCCATTATATCACTATTTATTTAATAGACAGATTCTATAGCTTAAATGTTTCATAATTTTATATAATAATGACGTTTAAAATACGAATTTAATCAAAATTAAATATTCTACAGCCTATTTCTTAGAAACTTGAATTATGCAGAAGCAAAGCAATCCCGGGAGAAATCCCGGGATGATTTTTGTTAAAAGGGGATCTTATAATTAAGAGACAACCTGAAGTTAAAGCCCGGAGTTCTATACCCGGGATAATGTACATAACCATCAGTATCAATGATATTCATAACAGAATTTCCATAATAATCTGTACCTTCCTCTACAGTTTGTTCATATTCAATATCCAGAATATTATTTAGTTTCAACCCCAGATCAAGATTTTTACCTATACTATATTTTAAATTGGCATTTAAAAGACTGTAGGGATCCACTTTCATTTCCGGATAAGCTGATTGTTTATCACCAACGGTGGTTTTAATCAAAACCAGTCCGAGATCTTTATATCGGGTATCTATCTGAAACCTGTATTTATATGAAGGAACCATAGGGACTCTCTTCTTTTCATCACCGGTTATATCATTTACGGTGCTGTGAGTATAGGAACCTAAAAGTTTTAAATTAAAATTTTTAGTTTTAAATAAATTTAGAAACCCATCAAGTGAATATGATTTATTCTTCACCTTTTCCAGATTTTCATAGGTTGTATGATAACTGCTATCATATACTGCCTGAATATAGTCATCAAATTCGCTTAGAGAAAAGGTATAATTTAATCCGAATTTTCCATTCAGAAAAATGTTTTTAAAACTAACGGTGAAATTATTGCTTTTTTCAGCTTCTAAATTAAGATTTCCCGCCTGATAGTAGGAAGAGGTATTGTAATCATACCCTTTTCCATACATCTGATAAAGCGTTGGGTAGTTAATTCCTATCCCATAATTACAGGAAATTCTGAAAAGATTACTTCCTACAGCTATCCTTTCATTTATCCCCGCTTTATAAATAAAATCGCTTTCCCAGGCTTCTTTTGAGGGGATGGAGTATCTTCCAACAAGATTTAGATCTGTAGTTTTACTGATTTTGGAAAATATTCCTGCAAATAACTCCTTGGAATCAAACTCCCTTTCCTTCATGTCCATATTAAAATAGGTGTCCTGTTTTGCAAATTCATTATAATAATCAAAACCAAGCAGGAAGCTATTTTTTTCATTAATTTCTATTTTATTTTTTAAATTAATTGTATAATATTTTCCTTTATATACACTTTCTTGCGACCCCTCTTCATTTTTCCTTGTGTTTTCAGAAAAGTTTATATTTAAGTCAGAATCGATAATATCCGTCAATTTGAAGCTGTTCTTTAGATAAACCAGATACTTTTCAGTTTTTTGGATATTGTCTGAATCCTCCGACATGGTTGTAAAGCTATCATAATCTATGACCTCATATATATAATTACTCCCAAATTTCATATCAAAGTATTTGGAATTATATTTTACCTTTGCAAACAGGTTGGTTCCTGAGGTTCCATCCTTTTCACTTCCCTTCGGAGAGATGTTATATCCTTTTGAATTCATGTAGTTTCCCGAAAGATAAAACATATAATTGTTGATAATCTTATTAATACTTATTCCTGTGCTGTAGGTATTAAAGGATCCTCCCTCCAATTTTAAATTAAGATGATCAATTTTTGAATCTGCTGTCTTAATATTAACCACCCCCGTGTTTGAATTAGAACCATAGAGGGCGCTCTCACTACCAGAAACAATTTCTATACTTTCTACACTGTTAAGAGCCAGGTTTGATATGCCATAAGAACGATTAATCCCCGAAGGATCATTCAGCATAACTCCATCAATCATAAATAGCACATTTTCTCCGCCAGATCCCTGAAATTTAATACTGGAAGCAGATAGGGGACTGTATTCCGGAACATAGATGTATGACAAATTTTTCATTACATCATTGAGCTCAGAGAATCCCATTTTATCCAGCTCTTCCCTATCTACAAATTTTACATTTTCTGATAGATTTTCTTCTGATTGTTTTATCCTGTTTGCAGTAATAAGATATTCTTCAGAATACATTTTAAAAATAAATATTACAAGAAATACAAAAATAAAGACCTTTTTCATAAATAACCCCCTGGAGTTTTTTTGTTGTTACATTGGGTGTCCTGACTTATGGGTTTTCCTACTAATCAGCCTTCCCGTATTTTTTAACGAAATACAGTGGCAATTTGATTTTCGTACCACATACAGTTGCCGGGCAGTTCAGGATTTTAACCTGATTCCCCTCTGTAACATGATTGATTTAAACTTATTTACACCTCCTTGATTTTAACTTATAATACTCGAAAATCAATATATAATTAGAGAGGATTTTTTGTGAAAAAATTTATATTTTTTATTTTATTTTTTATTATGGCCTGTTTTCCCCTGACGATATCCGGAACCCCCTCCCAAAAAGAAAATTCGAAATCCTCTTCAAGTAAAAATATTATTCAAATTACTTCAAATATAACCTTCAACAAAGCAACTTCTGCTAATTATATGATCTCTATAAAAATTTCAGGCCCCTTCAGCTCAAAAATGAGAGACAGGCTTTTAAAGAAAACAAAAGAGGAAATAAAAGGATATATTAAAAACCTTGTCAGTACTTATTTAAAAACAGAGAATAAGGTTTCAAATTATAAATTCAAAAATTTAACTATTGATAACAGTAAAGATAGTTCTTTTAAAATAGATATTTCGGGGAAATTCAGCAATATTAAATGGATAAATGAAGATCACATTCTTATTCATCTACCAATTCTCAGCCTTAATTTTTTAAAAAAAGTCAATACTTTTTTCATCCTGAAGGAAAAAACTGTAATCGGAAGCAATTTTTCAAAAAAATTCAGCTTAAGATATTCTCCAGATAATAGAAAGATAAGAAGGAATAATCTGTTTTTATCTTTTAGTTTTGAAAAAATGAAACATAATTATTATATTTTAAAAGAAGAGATAAAGCTATCCCAATCTAAAAACTTAAACAGGCAAAGAAATTTTTTGATACAAAAATTAAACAATTTTAAAAAGGATTTTTTGATTTTTTATTATGAGTAAAAAATATTTATTTATAATACTGACAATCTTTATGTTAACATCCAGAGCGATATCCTCACAGCCCAACCCCAATATGTTTTTTAAAAAATTTAACTCTAACCTTGAAAACAACAAATATTTCTATATAGAAGATAAAAAAGATTTCCTGGTAAGTGATGATTACACCTCCGAATTGGTTAGAACACTCGTTATAAAAATCCTGCCATCTGAAAAAAAATATATTTTTAGCCCATCTTCATTTATCCCGGAACAAACCCGGATTATTGATTTTAAAATTCTTAAAAGAAACAATGTCAAATATACTTCCGTGGATATATTGAAATCTAAAAACAATAAGTTTCTCAGCTATAATTTTAAAAACAATCTTTTAAATCTTGAAATAAAAAAAACAGAAGATCCTCTAATAATCTATCTGAAATATAAAAAAAAGTATCCATCAAAAATCTATTCCATTAAAGAAAATTTTTCCTTTAGAAAGAATATCTTTAGAAAAGAAATTAAAATAAGAGTTAGTAAAAAATTAAGTGCCAAGTTTCAATCAATTGATTTATTATCCTACAAAAAAAATGAAAATTTGAAATATAATATTTACAGCTGGAATTTAAACTATTTACAAACCAGATTTGTGGATGACTTCAAATTAAAAATTATTTTTTATAACAACCTATATGATCTACACAGGATTATAAAAAAGGAACACCCCGGGAATTTAAAAGAATCAATTTTCTATAAAAGAATCAAGAGCTTTAAATCTGTTGATT
>VSIX01000042.1 GCA_008086245.1 Candidatus Mcinerneyibacterium aminivorans | reverse complement strand
TTAGTGAGAATTTGCGAGAATTCGTTGTTTCAATGTTTTCTGTATAAATTGATTATGCAATTTTCGAGATTTAAATTTTGAACAAAATAATTTTAATCCTAAGTTTTATTAAATTGCCAATCGAAATTCAGCTCTGCTGAATTTCTTATCACAATTTGTGAACAGAATCTTACCTCCCAAATCTCTTAAATCCTTTATACTAAAGAAAATTAATTTTAAATTGTGAACAAATAAAATTTCAAAACGGTAATTTTTTCATTTTCTATTTTTGCTATAGTATTAATAGTGATGAAGGAAAAATCTCAGTAACTCCTCGAAGTATTTCATTTTAGTTCAGAAGATAAATTTTATTTTGTATTGGTTTTACATAAAATTAAGAATTAATAATTTTTAGAATGGGATGTGTTTTACTATTTACTATTGACTATTAACTATTTACTAAAATCACAAAAGTGATTTTTTAAGGGAGGGATGGATGTATGAAAAAATATTTGTTAATTTTTGTGGTTTTAATTTTTGTTGTTGGTCTTTCTGCTGAAGATTATGATTTCAGAAATGTGAACTGGGGCATGAGTAAAACTGAGGTAAAAAGAAGAGAAGATGCAAAATTATTTCAGGATAAATCAACATCTTTAGCTTATAAAACACAGTTAAAAAACCATGATGCATTACTTGTTTATAATTTCTGGAATAATAAGTTAGCAGGATCAGCTTATTCAATAATCGATAATTATCTGAATAAAAATAATTATATAGAAGATTATAAAGAGCTGAAAAGACTACTTGAAAAAAAGTATGGTAATCCATCTTATGAAGATATTATTTGGAAAAACGATCTGTATAAAGATGATCCTTCTCATTATGGGATGGCAATATCTGTTGGACATCTAATTTATACTTCAAGGTGGAAAACAAATAGTGAGAAGATTGTTATTATACTTGATGGGGAAAACTATAAAGTAAGTTTAATGATTGCATATTATAGCAATCAATATGCAAAAAAAATTCTTAAAGATGATGAAAAAGAAGCTATGGAAGATTTATAAAATTTAAAACAAGTAAGAAAGGATTAAAAGTATGAAAAAAATTATTATAAGTATAGTTATAATTGTTCTTCTTTCAGGTTGTGCCACTATGGGAGATTATTATGTAAAAAAAGATTATGATAAGTTTAATAAACAGAATACAATTACAGCTAATTTTACAATATCTGAAAGTATGGTAAAATCATTGAATTTAAAATTGATTAAAGTAAAGGATGAAGAATTAAAAAAAACTTACTTTCTTTTTGTAACTCGTATGTCCAAGTTTGATTTAGTTAGTGATGATCTATTTACTGATGTAAGGGAGTTGATCTTTTTAATTGATAACAAAAGATATTCTTTAGAGACTGATTTTGCAAAAATTAAAGATAAAAAAATTCGAATTGGATATAATAGTGAAAATGTATTTTATGTAGAAAGAAATTTGTTGAAAAAACTTGCATATGCTAAAGAAATTAGTCTTAGGGTAGTTTCAAAAGATTACCCCAATAAAGATTTTAACCTAAAGAAAGAAACTATAAATAATTTCAAAAAGTTTTATAAGAAATATGTTATTGCATCAAATAAAAAGAATTGAAAAGTTTTTGATTTTATAAGGAGTTAAGATGCTAAAAAAATCATTAATTTTATTTTTAATTGTTTTGATTTTTATAAGTTTAGTATTTTCCCGAAAGAAGAATAATAAATCCAATTTTGGACTCGGATTTGCAATTAGTCCTACAGTTCCTTTATATAAACTATCTCTTTACGGAATATCAAAAGGAGGAATGGGATTTGAACTTGCTGCTGTTACCAATTCAAAATGGAAGGATAAGGAGGATAATTATTATGACAGTATTGATAATGTAACTGCAGAGGAAACCTTTGGAGATGAACAATTATCAACTGCGACTGGGAAAACTTTAATATTTGGAAATATTATATTTAGAATTTCTTCAAAACTGTTTGTTTATGCAGGACCGGGATACGGTACGAGTCAGAAGTTTAATGAATATGATGATCCCACACATATACTGGGTGAGCACGGCAAGTACTGGGTGGAAGCGGATGAAAAGTCTGAAAGCTGGTTAACCATTGATACCGGTTTGAAATTTATCGCTGTTGAGAATTTTGGATTCGAACTTGGATATATAGCAAAACCCTCGGCTGTGATGTTTGGAGCCAACATTAATCTTCAGTATTGAAAATAATTTTCAATACTGAAGAAATTAATAAGTAAGAATTAATAATTTTATTTTTTAAAATTCGCAATCAGCCATTATGAATTTGCAATTAAAATCAGCTTTGCTGATTATATAGAAAGGGTGTTTATGGGAGTTGTAGTATTTATATGGATTTTATTTGGAATTGCCGCTGGATTAGTGGGTTCCAGTAGAGGAGGAAATGGGTGTTTATATTTTTTAGCAGGATTTTTACTGGGTCCTATAGGATTAATCACTGCATTTTTTGAAGGAAAGAGATGTCCCAGATGTCAGAAGAAAATTTCTAACAATGCAATGGTTTGTCCTTATTGTAGTTATGAATTTAAAAGCGAAAATTAATAATTTTTAGAATGGGATGTGTTTTTAACTATATACCAAAATCGCGAAAGCGATTTAAACGAGGATTTTATGTTTTTATTTTTTTCTGGTTCTAATTCTGGTTCTTGTTCTAAAATCACGAATGTGATTTTACGACGGATCACGGGTCACGGATGACCGATGACCGAAAGGGGTGTTAATATGGATAGAGAAACTTTATCAAAGCAAATTTCAAAAAGGAAAATGTATATCGGCTGCAGTGAAGATGATTTGATCTATAGATATAAGGGAGAAAATTACGAAGATATAGAAAAATTAATGGATGCAATGCTGGAAAACGGAGTAAAAGAAGGTGATAAGGTGAATTACTATCAAATCATGGATGATGGGGAAAGTGTTAAAAGAGTTGGAGCAATAATTTTTACGGGAATATCCTGATATAATTAAAAATTAAGAATGAAGAATTAATAATGAGTATGATTGAGATTAATTTTTAAGATTGTTGAGATGGTTTAATTTTTTGAAGTTAATATTTTTTATGTTCGAAGGAATTACCTGCAAGCTAAAGATTTAGAACCTATGACTTATGACCAAAATCGCGACAGCGATTTTAACGAGGATTTTATGTTTTTATTTTTTTCTGGTTCTAATTCTGGATCTGGTATTAAACCAGTTTTGCTGGTTTTTGTTCTGGTTCCAAAATTGCAAAAGCAATTTTTTAGGAGAATTTTTATGTTTTTTTTTCTGGTTCTAATTCTGGTTCTTGTTCTAAAATCAGCTTTGCTGATTTTAAAGAGGGAGGTTTTTATTGTTTGAAAATGATATAGTAACATTAAACGAAGAAGGTATGAGGATTCTTTTAAATGAGGAGCTTACATTAAAGGCAAATATTCTTTTAAAACTCATAAACATTTATAGAGCAAGAATAATCAAAATAGAAAATGATGGATATGTTAGGGTAACAATACTGGGAGATAATTATCCAAAAGATATGTTTGAGGAAAATAATTTTGGCGTGCCAATGAGTATTTTGAAAGTCGTAGAGGTGGATGATGGGTTTGCTGAAAAGTCTTTTTATCTTAGACGGAATCTTCGTTAAAACTCCAGGAGGGTTATTCCTCCGGAGTTTTTTTAGTGACGGAAGTAATTCAATTGCTAATTGCCAATGGCGAATGGCTAATTATTAAAAATTGCAGACGGGCTAGCTCCTTTAGAAAGGGCAAAAAAAAATTGAAAATTTTAAAAATTGCTGATGCAATTTCAGTTAATAGCTAAAAGTGAATAGTGAATAGTTTGAAAGAAAATATTAAAAATTCAGTCAAGCTGGCCTGTAAGAAAAGGCAAAAATGATTTGTAATAGTCACCAAAATCAGCAAGGCTGATATTGACGAACACAAGCACGAAAAACGAACAACGAAAAGGAGAAAGTATTTGAATACAAATTGTATATTTGCTATACTAATAGTTACTATAGACATCATTTAGGTTTGGAGAGTTTGGGTTGAACAGGAGTGATTGGTGGATGGGGAATCAATATAGAAAATATTATTTTTTCAAGTTGGCTATAGATTATATAAATATTTTTCTTAAATATTATTTGTATATTAAATTATGGATGTAGAGTTATGTTTATTCCTGAAATATTAAAAAAGAAAAAATTACCTCTGGAAAATAATAATCCATTGTATAAATTATCTGAATTTTATGACCTAACAACATTTGGAGATTTAGATAAAAATATTTTAAAGGAAGTTTATGAAAATAATGTTAAGTTATTTTGGAATATAATAAAACAATTAGCTTTTTATGGAATTATTTTTAATAATAAAGCAGCAAAATATAATATTATAAAAAACGCTCATTACGCTTTTTTAGATATTGATCCGAAATATTTTGATGAAAAAATTAAATATGAGTATTATCCTAACCTTTCTAAGATTAAAAACCTTCTACTTGATTTTGGGATTTTATATAAAAGAAATCTTTCTACAATTCCAGTAAAATCTATTCTATATTATTATAACAATTTGTCGATTATTGAAGAACTTATAAATATAAATTATTTGATAAAAGGGAAAATACGTTTACATGATATATTTATAAAATCGAAGTATAATAAAATCATTGAAAAATTAAACGATAATAATTTAATTTATGTTAATAGAATAGTTAACAATTATGATTATAAAAAATTATCAAAAAAATTTAACTTAAATCCAAATCATTCTTTAGTTTTTTACAATAAAATTATAAATTTTATAAATATTTTGAATAATAATAAAGTTTATGAAAAAAAAGAGTATAGTTTTAAAATAAAAATAGAAGACATCATCCAAAATTCATTATTAAATAAAATAGTTAGAGCATTAAAGAAAGACAAAATTATATATATTTCTGATTTACCAAAAAACAAATTTCAGTTTTTACTTAGTTATAGGGGAGTTGGGATAAAAAAAGCAAAATTGTTCATAAATCAGATTAATAACTATGAGAAAAATGATATAAATGATAAAGAAGTAAAATATTCAAATTTTTTTAAAATTAATATTCCTAATAACTTAATAAATGAAGAAGTTTTAAATTTTTTACCCAAATATTATAATATAAATTCTGACCTTGTAAAAGTGTTTGAAATATTTGATATTGTCATGAAAAAAGACAAAAAAAATAAATTAAAAATATTTATTAAAAAGTTACTTAAAGTTTATAATTTAATTAATAATATTAGTAACATCAATGATGAAAAAAAACTACTTAAAAAAGCATTTATGTATAAGGATTATCCTTTAGAAAATTTAAAAAAAGTTGAGAAAGGAAAGAAGATAAAAAAAATAATTAATAAATTATTAGAAGATAACATATATTATCTTAAAAATCTAAATTTAAAGTTGGATAATTATAAAAAATATAAAGGTGTTGGGAAGGTTAAAATATCAAAATTTAGAGAATTATTAGGAAGTGAATTAAATAAAGACCATTATTGGATTAATTATAAAAATAAAAGCTTTAAAGTATATAAAGAAGTTTATCAAAGAAATATAGAAAATGATAATATAAAAAAACTTACAAATTGTAATTATAATGAAGTATTATGTATGGGTTTTGATCTCTATTCAGAGGATAATAAGAATATTATATTTGAATATCTAGTTAATAAAAATAAGGATATAAGAAAACAAAAAATTAAAAATCGATTTAATAAAATAATAGAAAAAATTAAATATAAAGATTATTATCCTAATAATATTAGTACAAGAGCTTGGGAAATAATTTATTATAGAAATATTAAACATTACACTTTAGAAAAAATTGGTGATAAATATAATATATCTAGAGAAAGAGTGAGACAAATATTAAAGAAAAATTATAAAAGTAATTATTTTAATGTAATAAATTTATACTTGGGAATATTAAAAAAATCTTTAAATAAAAGATTAATTATCAAAATAAATAGCTTTTTTAACTCAAAAGAAATTAAGGAATATGATATTATAAAATATTTTTTAAATAAAAAGAAAGTGAAAGTGTTCAAAGGTGAGTATTTTCTTGATATTAATATTAAAAAAATAAATAAGTTAATCAATAATGTAATTTCAAAAATACAATCAAAATTTGGAAAAATAAATATAGAAAAAGCTACGATTGAAAATTATTTATATTTTGAATTTGGAAAGAAGTTTAGCGATTATACAAAAAGAAATGATGAATGTTTAGAAGAAATAGTTTATTCAAAATTTGTTGAAAAGAATGGTAAATTATCACTTAAAGGGATGAATAAACATAAAAAATTTAAAGCGATATTTAAAAATTATTTTTCAAATGGGTTTGATAGAAAAAAAGATACTAAAAAATTTAAGAAATATTATTGTAAAATATTTTGTGATAATATAGATAATATTAGCACAAGAAATATTGTCTCTATTATTACAAGAAGGAATAATGATTATTTAATTATAGATAGAGGAGTTTATCTCCATAAAGATCATATTAATGTTAAAAAAGAGGATTTGGAAGATATTATAAAAAATATTGAAAGCATTTTTGACAAGGAAAATATATACCAAATATTTTGTAAAAGATTATATGAGGATAATATAGAAACATGTAATAGATTAAAAATTAAAAGTTATTATCATTTGCATTCTTTAATTAAAATATTTTACCCCAAAAAGTTTTATTATCCGAAATCTCCTTGGATTTATAAATCCAACAACTATGAATTTTCAACCAGAGAGTCTGATATAATTGATTTTTTAAAAAAATTTAACAAGCCTATTAATTATGATTTAATAAAAAAAGAATTTGTTGAAAAAAGAGGGTGGAAAAAGTATATGCTTCATCCCTTATATACCTCAAATGAAATAATAAGAGTTGATATAAAAAAATACTTTTTAAGAAGTGAATTAAATATAAAATCAGATATTCTTGATAACCTTATTAAAAAAATTCGTAAAAGATTAAAGAATAGGGAAATAGTATCAATTAAAAAAATATATTATGAGAAAAAAGCTTACTATAAAATAAAGGGAATTTACAGTAGTTATTGTTTATATGAAATTTTAAAATCTAATAAAGATGTGAGTTTTTATTTACCAAAATATCCTATTATATTAGACAAATATATAGATAATTTTAATAAAAAAAGAGCGATATTAAAATTTATCAAAAGGAAAAATGGTCCAGTGTTTTTTTCAACAATAAAAAGAGAGTTTTTGGATAGGTTAAAATTTAAGAAAACTGCTTTGTATAATTGGTTAAATTATAATGAAAAAATCGTAACAATTGAAAAAAGAAAAGAATATATCCACATAGCGAATATTGGAATTAATGAAAAAAAGAAAAACTTACTATTTGATTTAATCGTTGAGAGTATTGAAAATAGCAATAATTATTATATATCTTTAAAAGAAGTTATATTTGATAAAAATGTAGAATTCCCAAAAGTTAAAAATAACCTTAAATGGACAACAGATATGATAAAATATTTTATAGATGGATTTCCGGGTTTGTTATTGTTGGGATATAATGATGAAATTGTATTATTTGAGGATAATACAAGAAATATACAATCTGAACAAGATTTTATATATTATTTTGTTAAAGAAAACTTTGATGGACATGTTAGGATAAAAAGATTAATAAAAGAGTTAAGAAAAATTGACTTTATTATAAAATCTATACCTAAGAATTATAAAACTTATACAAAAGGATTATATGAATTTAGAGAAAATGAAGTAATTATTAAGGATTTGTTAAATGTTAAAAAATCTTAATCTGAAATATGTTTATGATACTTCAAATGATGATTTGATAGAGGACTTATTCGTCCCTTTATTATCTGAATCTACGTTATATTTTAGAGGAGTAGGTTATTTTACATCCGGATGGCTAGAATCTGCAAGTAAAGGATTAAAAGAGTTAGTTAAGAATGAAGGAAATGCTAAAATTATTACATCTCCTAATCTTAGTCAAAAAGATTGGAAGGCTATTTGTAAAGGAGAAAAAGCTAAATCAAATGAACTTTTATATGAAACGATAAGACAAGAAGTAGATAATTTAGAAGAGACTTTAACCAAGAAAACTTTAGTTGCTCTTGCTTGGTTGATTGCTGATGAATTAATTGAGTTTAGATTTGCAATACCATTAAATAAAAAGGGGGATTATCATAACAAGGTTGCTTTTTTTAGAGATGAAGAAAAAAATAGTGTTGTTATACATGGATCTTATAATGATTCAAAACATGGATTATTGAATGGAGAAAGTCTTTCTGTTTTTTGTTCTTGGAGGGAGGGGCAAAAAGCATATATAAATAATCATCAAAATAAATTATTAGATATATGGAATGGTGAGGATAGTTTTTTTGATACTTACAAAATGTCTAAAGCAATAAAGAAAAAAATAGTAAAATTTACTGAATATGGGGAAAGACCCTATGAATCTCCTATTAAAAAGAAGAATAGAATTTCGATACCAGATGGGGTAAAACTTAGAAATTATCAAATGAAGGCATTAAAAAATTGGATGGAAAAGAAAAAGGGTATATTGCATATGGCTACTGGTACGGGGAAAACTTTTACATCGTTAGCTATTGCTATCAAATTATATAAAAAAGTAAATAAATTAGCAGTAATTGTATCAGCACCTCAGTCCCATTTAATAAATCAATGGGCTGAAGAATCTCGAAAATTTGGATTTAAACCTTTTAAATGTAGTGGTAAATGGAAAAATAAATTAATATCAAAAATTCAAAATTATAATTTAGGATTTAAAAAAACATTATTTATTATAACAACTCATAATAAAGTAAGTGATAAGGATTTTATAAAAGTAGTTAGTAAAATCAATGGAAACATATTATATATTGGTGATGAATGCCATTATTTGGGTGCTGATAAGTTTAGTAAAGCTTTAATTAGTAAATATAATTATAGGATAGGATTATCTGCTACACCTAGAAGATGGTATGATGAAAAAGGAACTAAAAAAATAATTGATTATTTTGGTTCAAGAGTATTAAAATATAATTTATCAAAAGCAATTGAAAATAACTTTTTAACCGAATATAAGTACTATCCTATTTTAGTAAAATTAAATAAATATGAGTTAGGAGAATATGAAGAATTAACAGCTAAAATTAATAAGTTGCATTACAGACATAAAAAAGATGATGAAGAGGGAAATGATTATCTAGAGAAATTAAACCGGGATAGAGCAAAAATCATTAAAAAAGCAGCCAATAAAATTCATGTTTTTAAAGAAAAGTTTGAGGAATTTCAAAAAAATCATAAATCTATTAAACATACATTAGTTTATTGTGCAAAAGGCGAAATAGATAAAGTCCATGATTTGTTATTAGACTTAGAAATTAATGCTAGAAAAATTGACTATGAAACTACTCCAGATAACTTTTCTAAAAAAAGAATTCTTGATAAATTTAAGAAAGGAGAAGTAAATGTTATATTAGCTATGAAATGCTTAGATGAAGGTTTAAATATTCCTTCAATTCAAAATGCCTTTATTTTAGCAAGTACTTCAAATCCTAGAGAATTCATACAACGGAGAGGTAGGATATTGCGACCTGCTGAAAATAAAGATTATGCTAAATTATATGATTTAGTAGTCATCCCGCCTATAAATTATAAATATATGGAGGTTTCAAAAA
Organism: Candidatus Mcinerneyibacterium aminivorans; assembly: GCA_008086245.1. GTDB lineage: Bacteria > Macinerneyibacteriota > Macinerneyibacteria > Macinerneyibacteriales > Macinerneyibacteriaceae > Macinerneyibacterium > Macinerneyibacterium aminivorans. The sequence goes on along the minus strand of VSIX01000042.1, from coordinate 14,646 downwards.
AAATATTGGAAAAAGAAATGCCAAGATTTTCTGAAATGGCAGGTAATGCCTTGAACAAATATGAAGCTAGAAAAAAAGTATTACCGATCTTAAGAAAATTTAATTTAGAGTTTTTATTGGATTTAAAACCATGGGATATATATAAAAAAAATATAAAAAACAAGGAGGTTTAAAGTGGAAAAGGAAATTAATGAAAGAATAAAGGAAAAACTAAAAAATGACAAAAAAGAAATAGAAGATATTTTTTATAGTATTTATGAACTTTTACAAAAAGATGTATATAAAAAAGAAATTGCAAGTAGAATTTTCAAAAAATTGGATGATTTTATTATTAAGGAGGATTTATGATTATTAACAAAATGGTTTTAACAAATTTTAAACAATATTATGGAAAACAAGAAATTGTTTTTAATAAAAAAAATGTAAATTCTAATGTAGTAGTCGTTATAGGAGAAAATGGATTGGGGAAAACTACATTGTTTAGAGCCTTAATATATGTTTTATACGGAGACAGATATATTGAACAGGATGAAGGAAATTCAAATATAAATGGTTCAAAGATATATTTAACAAATCTTGCTAAACTGAAGGAAGAAGGAAAAGCTGAATGTAAGGTTGTTTTAGATTTTAATTATAAATCAAAAAGATATAGAATTGAAAGGTCATTAAATGCAGTAAAAGAAAATAAAGAAATCTATGAAGATGAAAATGATGAAGTTAAATTAACAATTAGAAAAGATTCCGGAAACAAAATTATAGATAATGAAGAAAAAATTAGTGAAATAATTAATAAAATAATAGATAAACGTATTGCTCATTTTTTTCTTTTTGATGGAGAAAAAATAGAAAAATTAACAAGAGTTGATACTGAACAAAAAGAGGAAATTCAACAAGGAATAAAAAAAATACTTAATATAGATGATTTAAATGATTCTTTGGAAGTTTTAAAATTGATAGAAAAGAAAATAAATAAATCTCTAGAAAAGATTAGTACTGGAAGATATAAAAAGTTATTAAAACAACATCGACAATTGGAGGAAAAAATAGAAGATTATAAGGAAAAGGTAAAAGATATTAAAAAGCAAAAAAAACTTGCCATTGATGAAAAAAAGAATATTGATAAAAAAATGTCAAAATATGAAAAGATTAAAGAAGACATATTGAAAAGAAAAGAATTAGAAAAAGAAAGAAAAAATGAGATAAAGAAAAAAGAGAGTTTAAATAATGAGATAAAAAAATTTCTTAGAAAAGCCAATTTAATATTATCAAATGATATTTTGGTTAATATTGAAAATGATATTGAGCAAAAAAGAGAAAAAGGAGAAATTCCTTCAGATATAAAAAAGGAATTTATAGAAAAATTATTGAAAGAGATGAAGTGCATTTGTGGTAGAGATATTAAAAAAGATTCTGAAGAATATAAAGAATTAATTAAATGGAAAAACAAATCTACAGGGAAATCTTTCGATTCTACTATTATAAAATATGATAAGAAAATTGGAGAACTTAAACAAATATTAGAAAGTAATAAAAGTGAAATGAGAGATCTTTTAAAAAAACACGGACTAATAACTGAGAATATTGAAGAATATGATAGTCAAATTGAAAAAATTAATGAAACAATTGAAGGTAAAACCCCCAATTTTGATATTTCAAAAATGGAAGAAACGAGAAAAAAATTAGTTCAAAATATTGAAAAATATAAATTAAAAATTAAAGATTTAGAAAAAGAAATAAAAGAAAAAGAAAAAAAATTAAGTGAATTTAAAAAGGAAATAAAAAAAGCTGAAAAAGAACATCAAATAAAAAATGATTTAACCCAAAAAAGAGATTTGGTTTTAGAAACGAAAAAAGTATTACATAATATTAAAAATGAATTCGTGATTGAAATTGTTGATGAATTAGAGGAAAAATCTAATTATAATTTTAATAAATTAATTGATGATACTGGAAAGAAGAATTTTAAAGGTTTAGAAATAAAAGGAGACTATACTTTAGAAGTATTAGATAAAGAAGAAAGAAGATTTTTAGCTAATATATCTGCGGGACAAAGACAAATTGTTTCTTTAAGCTTCATAACTGCATTAGCTCAGCTTGCTGGAAATTCAGATAGGTTAAATATACCTTTGTTTATGGATACCCCTTTTAGTAGGTTAAGTGAAAAGCATAGAATGAATTTGCTTAATTTCATCCCTAAAATTGCTAAACAATGGATCTTGTTAGCTACTAGGACTGAAATGACCAAAAAAGAATTAAAAAAATTAAAATTAACACAAAATTGGAATTTGCTATATATTCTAAATTCACATGAAAAGGAAAAAACTATAATTCAAAATAAAGAACCGAATATTTATATAAATGAAAGGGAGGGGTAATATGTTTAAAAGTGATAGTCGGTTTAGTGTTTCAAAAAAATATTATAATTTGTTTACAGATTTAAATTCAAATGTTTTTCCTTCTCATTCTTCCATATTTATATTATGTGTTTTATTAGGATATAACTATGGAACAAGAAAATCATTAGAGTCGACGAAGCAGTTATTTAGAGTTGCGTCTTTAAATCCGGAAGAAGTTTTGGTTCTAAAATCTTTATCCATAGAAGAGGAAAATTGTGATTATAGTTTATTAAGTGATAACTCAATAGAAGACAAAATAATTAATATGTTAGAAGAATATGCCAACTCAGGGATGGAAATATTTATTGAAGAATTTTTAAATAATTATATAAAACAAAGTAATGGAGAGTATTATCTTGATTTCACAAAGAAAAATGAGTTATCTAAGATTGTTTTAGGTTATATTATGGATAAAGTAGAAGAGGAGCCTATTTGATGGAGCAAAATATTTTACTATTAGAACCAAAAGTAAAAAGAAAATATCCACCTTTAGGATTAATGAAATTATCTTATTATCATAAAGAGATTAGAGATGATTTTGTTTGGTTTTCCAGAGGTAAATTACCTAAAGAATTATCAGAGGAAGTTAAGGAAAAAATTAAAAATTCAAAATATTACAATAATAGGTTAACAGGTTTTAAAAATTATTTTAAAAAAATTAATAATAAGTTAAAAAATAACAATTGGGATAGAGTTTATATTGCCACTGTATTTACATATGAATGGGATAAAGTAATTGATATAATTGAATATGTTAAGAAATTTGTAGATAAAGAAAAAATTTATATTGGGGGAATTGCAAGTACATTAATGTTAGAAGAATATGAAAACGAAACTGGGATTAAGCCAATAAAAGGTTTAATACGTAATTCAAAAAAAATTGGATATGATGATAATTTTAATATAGATCAATGTGCAATTCCAGATTATAGTATGCTTTCAAATATAGAATTTAACTATTCATATGAAAATTCTTATTATGCCTTTACAAGTAGAGGGTGTTGTTGGAATTGTGAATTTTGTGCTGTAAATACTTTAGAGCCTAAATTTGAAGGTTATATTGATATTAAATCTAAAATAAATGGGATAAAAGAAATGTATGGAGAAAAAAGAAATTTACTCTTAATGGATAATAATGCTTTAAGGTCCACTACTTTTGAAAAAATAATTAATGATATAATAGATCTAGGCTTTTATAAGGGGGCTAAATATAAGAAACCTGATACAGGAGTGAATGTAAATAGATATGTGGATTTTAATCAAGGATTAGATTCGACATTTTTTAATGAAAAAAATGCCCACTTACTTAGTAAAATTCCATTAAAACCAGCTCGTATAGCTTTTGACCATATTGAAGAAGAACAACAATATCGTAAAGCATTAAGTTTGGCTGATAAACATGATATTTTACGATTGTCAAATTATGTATTATATAATGCTGAATCGTTTAGATGTAAAGGGCAGAAATTTAAAGCAGATACCCCAGAGGATTTATACAAGAGATTAAATATTACCTTAGATTTCCAGGAAAAGGTAAATGAAAGACGTAGAAGAAAAGGTAAAGATTTAATGAAAATTTATTCTTTTCCAATGAGATATATTCCCTTAGGAGATAAAGAACGAGGTTTTGTTAATTGGGACAAGTGGAACAAAAAATTTTTAAGAACAATTCAAGTTTTTTTAATCCCAACAAGAGGAAAAGTTGGAACTAGCAAAAGTTTTTTTGAATTAACTTATGGTAAAAATTTAAAGGAATTTAAAAAAAATTTATGGATGCCTGAGAAGTATTTAGCAACTAGAGGAAAACCCAGTAAAGTAAGAAAGAAAAAAGAAAAGGATATGGATAAAAAAATTAAAGAATATAGATTATTTAAAAAATTAAGAAAAGAATGGAAAAAACAGCTGAATAATTTAAATAATGAAGAAAGAAATGAGTTTGAAAAAATTGTAGGAAAAAATAGGTTTAATTATAAAAAATATTTAGAGATTGAAAATATTAAGGTTAAAAAAATATTTTTACATTATATGAGGCCTAAAAGTATATTATATATGTTAGAGAAATTAGATAAGAAAGAAGAAAATAAAGAATTGAGCTTTGTTATAAATTATATTGAAGAAGAAGTACCTTTAATTAAAACACGAATTGAACTTTTTTTAGAATCAAATATAAAAAACAAAAAGAATTATAAAAGATATAAAAGAAGATATAATAAATATTTGAAGGAAGAATATAAGATTAGTGCTTTGAAATTATGAATTTTTTATTTTTTTATATGGCTAGGTGCTAAATCATGAATAACTACATCTTCCTAACAAAAGAAGGCCACACATTCCAGCCGGATTCCGAATCAGTAATGCCGGATATACAGAATTTACAGGTAATAGGTTTTTCTGAAGGGAAAAACCCTAAAGAAGCTTTCAAGAATTTACTGGAAAAAAATGAATATTTGAAAGATACAAATTTTAATGAAGTCGTTTGTTATCCATTAGACCAAGATTATAAAAATAAGAAACAATATTTTTATTTAAATAACCTCTAAGATTTTTTTTGAAATTAGTGCAAATTAGTATTAATTCGTTGTTAGAAAGTTTTGTTTTATCTTGATAATATCAATTTATACATCTAAAATAATATTATGTTATTATCTATAAAATATTGGAGGTTTCTATGGCGTTAACCTGGAAAAGAGTATTAAAAGACGAAATATTAAAATTTGTTGAAGAGAACAAAAAACTTACCTTTACAAGAAAAGAAATTATGAACTCAAAATTAGAAGAAGTATTTAATAAAGTAGATTCAAATGCTGAAGAAAAAGAAACAATTTTTAGAAATAGATTAAGGCAAATAGAAGAGGAAGGGTATGTTGAAAAAATAGATTCAAATAAATACAAATTCAATTATGGTTGGATCCCTTTATATAAAGAAATAGCACATAAAGTATTAGAATATGAAAATAAGCAAGATAAATTAATTGAAATTATTAAAGAAATGAAATCTAAGGATATAAATACAATAAAACTTGAGGATGAGAATGAAAATGGAGAAAAAATACCGATTGAAGTGATGGATCCTTTTACTTTTTTTAATAACTTTAATAGAAGTATGAAAATAGAGAATAGGTTAGCAATTTTAAATTTTCTTAAAGATAAATGGAATCTTAAATCTGAACTACCAGATGATATTAAAGGTGTTCCTACAGTTATGCCTTTAATGGCGTGGACATTTCGTTATAAAAAAGATAGAGGGAAGAATGATATTAGAACACTTTGGGAATTTTTCAAGCATTTACTTCAAATTGAAAATACAAATTCATTAGATAGACAATTATTTAATAATATGTTAAATGTAAAAGGAATTGGAACTTCTTTTATAACACAGCATATGTTTAATATTAGACCAGAATTGTTTTTACCTTTTGATAATCAGACAAAACCATATATAAAATATAAAATAAATGATAACTTAAATATTTATGATTCTTTTACCTATGAAAGTTATTTGAAATTTATTGAGATAGTTAGAAAAGAATTTTCAAACTATTTATTAGCTGAAATATCTCATAAGGCATTTATTTCCGAGGGAAAAGAGCATAATAATGTAAAATATTTCTGGCTCAATAGAAGTAAGGAAAATTATGAAAAATTAATTAAAAATAAAAAATCGGATGTGAGAACTCATACAGAAGAGGGAAATAAAAGACAAGTATACTCAGATTTTGAGAAAGCATCTTTAAATGACAATGTTTATATTTATGAAGTTTCCGGTGAAAAAAAATTAAAGGCTATTGCTAAAGTTGTTAAAGGTATCCATGAGAATAATGATGGAAATGAAGTAATCACTGTTGAACTAGAAAAAGAGTTGGAAAATCCCCTATCTTTAAAATTAATAAATGAAGAAACCGATATTGATCACATGGGGAAAGTTTTTCATGAGTTAACATCAGTTGAAGTTGAAAAAATAAAAGAATTAATCAAAAATAAATCTGTAAATTATTACTGGTTGAATCGTGGAAAAGAAACTTCAAAGAAACTATTAAAGAATGGGGAATTAATTGTAAAAACAACATGGGAAGATGGATCTATTATGCAAAATTATGAAGATTACCAAAATTGTAAAAAAGAAGATGTTGTTTTTTGTTATGAAGTATCTCCAGCAATGAAATTATTTGCTATTACTAAAGTAGTTGAAGAATTACATACTAACGAAAATGAAGAAGTTGTTTTGAAGATTGAACTTGTTGAAAAACTGGATAATCCTATATCAATGGATGACATAAAAAAAAGAACCGGAATCACCCAGAGAAATGGAGTGATACATAAACTTAAAAAGAACGAAGCCAGTAAGTTGAAAGAATTAATAAAAAGAAAAAATATAAACTACTGGATCTTTAATTCAAACCCTAAAAAATGGGATATAATTCAGGCTTTAGAAGATGATAATTTATATACATGGGGAGCAAATCAGCATAAGCAAGAAATCACTAAAGGAGACAAATTTGTTATATATGTTGCAGGAGAAAAAAGAGGTATTTATGCAACGGGTAAAGTTGTTTCTAATATTAAAACAGGAAAGGAAAATGAAGTTGAATTCAAATATTCAAAAAGCGATATCAATGAAGAAAGGGATTATGTTGAAGTTGAAGTTTTAAATAAATTTCTGGATAATCCGATATCCTATAAAGAAATATTAGACAATAAGATTTTAAAAGATGCTAATTTCGGCCACCAGGGAACAAATCTTGAAATGTCAGAAAGAGAGTTTTATGAAATCCTAAAATTAAAAGGAATTAAAGGTGAAAATATGAAAAATAAATTCCACAAAAACACAATATTTTACGGTCCTCCGGGTACCGGGAAAACTTATAATGTTGTTGGTCGGGCATTGAAAATTATTAATGGAGAAGTTTCGGAAGATAGAGAAGAGGCTATTAGGGAATTTGAAGATCTAAGCGAAAGTGGACAGATTGAGTTTATAACATTTCATCAATCCTATTCCTATGAAGAATTCATTGAGGGGCTGAAACCGATAACGGATGATTCTGGAGATATTAAGTATGAAATAAGAGATGGAGTTTTTAAAAAGATAGCTTCTAATGCAAAAAGGAGTTCAAGGAATTTTAAATTTACTGAAAATTTAGAAGATTATAGTTTTTATAAATTATCTCTCGGAAGAAAGGAAGAACAATCAGAGATTTTTGATTACTGTATTAATAATAATGTTGTTGCACTGGGGTGGGGAGAAGATATAGATTTTGCTGATTGTGAAACAAAAGAAGAAATTGCTACAAAGATTAAACAGAATAATATTAGAGAGATTGCCACAAACTTTATTCATAAATTTAAAAATTTATTGAATAAAGGGGATATAGTTTTTATCTCCCATGGAAATTTAAAACTAAAAGCAATTGGAAAAATTACTGGAGATTATTTTCACGATAATAATACCAGTATTAGATATAGCCAATTTCGTGAAGTAGAATGGCTTTATGTTTTGGATGATAATTTTATAGATGTTAGTGATATTTTGATAAACAAACAGTTCAGTCGGCAAACTATTTATCCTATTTCCAAAGAGGATATAAACTTCAAATATCTTAAGAATTTAACCAAAGAAAATAAAAATTATGTTTTAATTATTGATGAGATAAATAGAGGGAATATTTCAAAAGTATTTGGGGAATTAATAACACTTATTGAAGAGGATAAAAGACTCGGGGAAGAAAATGAGATGAAAATAACGCTTCCCTATTCAAAAGAGGAGTTCGGTGTTCCGCAAAATTTGTATTTGATCGGAACAATGAATACCGCCGATAGATCTATTGCTCTAATGGACACAGCATTGAGAAGACGTTTTTCTTTTGAAGAAATGATGCCGGAAGAAAATCATCTTGATGATTTGGATATTAGAGGAATTAATGTCAAAAAAATGCTTAAAACTATAAATGATAGAATAGAATTTTTATATGATAGAGATCATACAATTGGACATTCCTATTTTTTAACTTTAAAAAACGAAAAGGATAAATTTAGAAAACTATGTGAAATATTTTCAAATAAATTGATACCTCTTTTACAGGAGTATTTTTATGATGATTGGGAGAATATTCAGATAGTTCTTGGAGATCATAAGGATCAAATGGGAGAAACAGTTGATACGGCTAACTCATTTTCTGATGAAATAAATGAATATAGATTTGTACAGAGCAAAGAATTTGATGAAATAAATATTCTCGGTTTTGATCATGAAAATTATGAAAATATAAATACCTATAGAATTAACTCTGATTTAATAAATGCTGAAGTATCTCCAAAAGCCTTTATTAAAATCTATGATAAAAATGAAAGAGAAAAAATAGGAAAAAATGAAGAATAACAAATATTTTACCATTACAGAATTTGGCTATATAGCCAGAGGGAAAAAGAATTATAAAGAAAATAATACAATCTTTTTAAAGAAAAAATATTTTAAAGAAATTGAACAGTTTATACTTCAGAACAAAGAAGAGAGGGAAAACCAGCTTTCAGAATTTATTACTATAACCTATCATAAAAATTATAAAAAGTGTTTTCAGGCTAAAAATTATGTTGGAGTAATACAGTTAAAAAATGGAATTACATTAGAAATACTGCCCAAAATCTATCTTGAGAATGAAGAAAATAATTATGAAAGAATTCGTAAAACTTTTTTAACTATGTTAAAGGCTTTAAAAGATGCACCTTTCAAAAAATTTGGCATTACTGGTTTGAAAACTGAAAAAATGCATCTACATGAAGTGTTTATTAGCATGTTTTTAGAAGAACTCTTTCTTCTTATAAAAAGAGGATTGAGATCCTCCTATCAAAGGCAAAAGAAAAACAGTAAATATTTAAAAGGCAAATTACTTGTAGGTAAACATGTTGTAAAAAATGCAGTACATAAAAATAGATTTTATGTTTCCTACGATGAATTCAACCAGAATAGACCGGAAAATAGAACTATTAAATCAACTCTTTATTATCTTCAAAAAGTATCATACAGTAATGAGAATCAAAAGAAGATTAAAGAACTTCTTTTTAGAATGGACAGTATAAAAAAGTCAAAAAATATAGAAAAAGATCTTAAAAGCTGTGTAACAAATAGATTGATGTCTCACTACAACAATATTTTACTTTGGTGTGAAGTTTTTTTGAAAAATAAAAGTTTTACAAATTTTAAGGGTAGCAGTATTTCTTATGCTCTTCTTTTTCCAATGGAAAAAATATTTGAGGATTATATTGCGTACAAACTAAAAAAGCAGAATGAATTTCCTTTTATAAGAACGCAGCACAGCAGATATCATCTGGCTCAAAATATTCAAAACGAAAATGATATTTTTAGATTAATTCCGGATATTTATGCCAGGACACAGGATTATACATTTATAATTGATACCAAGTGGAAATTGCTTGATAGAGAAGAAACCAATTACAGTATTTCGCAGTCGGATTTCTATCAGCTTTTTTCTTATTCAAAAATATACAGAAAAGAAGGTAAAAAGGTAGTATTAGTTTTAATCTATCCACAAACTAAAAGTTTTAGAGAAATAAAGGAATTCAAGTACCATGATAAAGAAAATGTAAAAATGATAGTTTATCCTGTTGATTTAAATAAAAAGGAAGTATTAAATGACCTACAACCTACCCAATTCTAATAATTTAGATATACATTCACTAACAAATATTTTTAAATATGTAACCAACAGCTATAAGTATTACTGGTTCTATGCTTTACTGGATGAGCTGAAGAAGGGTAATAAAGTAATTGATTTTAGAACGATAGTTATACGGATGATTGCTAAATGCTGGTATCCGATAATTGAGTTCAAGCTGAATCTCGGGAGTCAGGATAAGCTGGATCGGCTTGTTAGATATATTCATAAAAATTATGGGTTCAAAAAAGATATAAAACCGGATGACTTGATGGGCAAAATTGAAAATATTAATGATAAGAATCTGGATAAACAAATAAAATATTTTTACAAATATGTACCCTTTAGATTATTAACCCCATTTTTTAGAAATAATATCAGGGGAGTTAAGGATCATCTTAAAAATAACATGATAGCCGACCTTTCTTATGAAAAAGAAAATGCAATTTATAAAATTAATGAAGAGGATAATAGAATAATAATAAATGATAGATGGTTTGATTATTTATTAAAAAATATTTCAATAGTTGAGGGGTGGGTAAAGTATAATCTTATAAATTATCTTCAGGACAGAAACCCGAATGTACCCGCTATTCCCTATAAACTCGAACCTGTATATCAGAGGAAAATGAACAAACAGAAAAAATTCTGGAAAGAGATTACTAAAATTATCCAGCTAAAAGATATTTACACAAAAGAAATAATAAGACTCGAAGATATAAGCATAGATCATTTTATTCCCTGGAGCTTTGTGCTTCATGATAAAAACTGGAATTTAATTCCTACCTTTAAATCTATAAACAGTTCCAAAAGTGATAGCCTCCCGGAGCTAAATAGCTATTTCAATGATTTTGCCGATGTTCAATTCAGGGCTTTTGATTTAAATAGAAGAAAAAGGATTGATAAAAAATTGTTGGAGGATTATTACATGCTTGATAGTCAGATGGATAAGTATGTTAAAGAAGATAACTTTAAAGAAATTTTAGAGGATAATATTTATCCTCTGTACAGGATAGCACGGAATACCGGGTTTAGTATTTGGGATAGGAATTTGGCTTAATTAGTGACGGAAATAATTTTTAAGAAGTAAGAGTAGGTAATGGGATAGATAACATTAAGCAAGATTAAACTATAACTATTGATTATAAACAATATTATAATATTGTTTTTGATTAAAATATTTTATTTAAAATTAATCTTGAAAATTTATGGTTAATAACTATCATATAATATGAAAATAGGGAGTTAAAAAATGTATTTAGAAGAATTTCAATCAGGGAAATATGTTTCTCAATATAAACATAAAAGCTTTATACCTGAAAAAATTAATCATTCATGGAATTGGGAAAACCAGGAAATTAATGTGTTGTTTGAAGAAGCATCCAGAGGATTAGGTGGGTTAAATTCTTATACTAAAATAGTTCCAAATATTGATTTGTTTATTCAAATGCATATTGTTAAAGAAGCTAATATATCAAGTAAAATTGAAGGTACAAGAACTAATTTAGATGAGGTTTTGTTATCAAAGGAAAACATTAAGCCCCAGAAAAGAGATGATTGGCAGGAAGTAAATAATTATATAAGGGCATTAAAGTATGCAATAAATGAATTAGGCAAGCTACCTGTATCAAATAGATTAATAAAGAAAACTCATAAAATATTATTAACAAATGTAAGAGGGAAACATAAATCTCCGGGAAAGTTTCGAAAGAGTCAAAATTGGATAGGAGGGTCAAGTTTAAAAGATGCTGTTTATATTCCACCACCTGACGATTATATAGGTGAATATATGTCAGATCTAGAAAAATTTATCCATAATGATAGTATTAAAGTTCCACATTTAATAAAAATTGCAATTATACATTATCAATTCGAAACTATACATCCTTTTCTTGATGGAAATGGTAGAATTGGTAGATTATTAATAATTTTATATTTAATTAGTAACAACCTTTTAGATAAACCTTCACTTTATTTGTCAGACTTTTTTGAAAAAAACAGAGCATCTTATTATGATGCTTTATCAAGAGTAAGGGAAAGCAATGATTTAATTCACTGGATTAAATTTTTTTTAAATGGCGTTATTGAGACCACAAGTAAGGGAAGAGATACTTTTGAAGGAATATTAAAATTACAGGATGAGGTTTCTAATAAAATAAATTCTCTGGGTAGAAGAGCAGGTAATGCTAAAAAGATAATTGATTTATTTTATATGAATCCGTTAATGACAATTAATGATTTAGCAAAAAAAGATTTAAACATTCACAAAAGAACAATTCGAAATATTGTAAAGGAATTAATTAAACTTGATTTAATCAAAGAACACGGTAATAGGAGAAAAAACAAATTATATTTTTTTAAAAAATACTTTAAACTATTTTTATAAATTGTAAATTTCGGTAAAATTTTTCTTAACGAAAATTAACACTCTAAATTTCGTTAAGAAGCAAATTAGCGAAAATTAAACGCTTAACTTTCGCTAAGAATTAATTTAGCGAAAAATAATCCAACAAATTTCACTAATTTTTAATTAAAACATACTGAGATTATAATCACACACTTGACAAAGTATCAAATGATACTATAATTTAGTTAATGGGTTTTATTGAGAAAGAATATAAAATAAAAATATTCTTAAAAAATGTTATTGATTTATTAAATGATGAAGAATGTTATTTTGAATTAAAAAGAGATAGGGTATCTGAAAAGAATAAACCTACTAAATTTACCAATAGACAAACACTCGCTGATTTAAATTATGAAGATGAAGATGTTATACATGAATTAATTTCTCTTAAAGTAGAGAATTATGTTGAAAGTGTGGAAGATAAAAATCCATTTTTTAATGATGAACCATTTAGAGTTTTTGTAAAACAAATAAAATATGATAAGAAAAAATCTGTTATGAATGTTTATATAAAAGTTAAAATAAAAAGTATAGATAACAAAATGGTGGTTTGTGTATCATTTCATAGAGCACAATTTGATTTTAATTTTCCTTATAATTAAATAAGGGAGGATTTATGAATAAATATTTTAAAAATTTGAATTTTTGTCCATCCTGTAGAAAGAAACATTTGCCCGAGTTGAAAAAGGAAAAAGTATCTATTGAAATAAAGGGACAGGAGATTTCCTATCATGAAAAATATTTTTATTGTGAAAATGCAAATGAAGAATTTATACCGGGTAAATTGATGAATGAAAATCTGTTAAGGGCTAAAGATACCTATAGGATGAAAAATGATTTGTTAACTTCCAAACAGATTAAAAATATAAGACAAAAGTACAATCTGACACAGAAAGATATGGCTAAATTATTGGGATGGGGATTAAAAACTATAACAAGATATGAAAATAAAATGATACAAAATAAAGCTCATGATGATGTAATGAAATTATTAAAAAATGACCCGGGGTATGCATTAAAAAAGCTTGAAGAAAATAGACCAAATTTTGATAAAAAATCTTTAGAGGAGTATAAAAAAATATTTATGGAAAAAATAGAAGAGGGAATAATTGAAAAAAAGGTGGAAATAATTCAGAATGCGTATTTCAAAATATATGACAGGTATAGTGATGAAAATGAATACAATGGATATAAAAAATTAAACTTTAAAAAACTTGGTGAACAAATCTATTATATTGTTTCTAAATTAAAGGAAACTTTTACCGTAAAACTAATGAAAATTTTATGGTATTCAGATTTTCTAAATTTTAAAAATAATGGTAAAAGCATATCAGGATTAGTTTATCTTCATGAGCAATATGGAGCTTTACCTATTAGGTATGAGGAAATAATGGAGATTTTCCCTGACTTAATAGAAATTGAAAAAATTGAATTTGAAGAAAATATCGGTAAAAAGTTTCTGCCCAAAGAAGATAAAAAAATAAAATTATTAAATGAAAAAGAGAAACAAATAATTGATAAGGTAGTAAATAAATTTAAGGATAAAAGCGGTAGAGAATTAAGTGAAATTATGCATGAGGAAATTGCTTATAAAAAAACAGAAGAAAACAAATATATCTCATATGAATATGCGAAGGATCTAAATCTATGAACAAAAAACTAATAGAACATATTAAGAAAATTGATTTTGACTCAGACCTTTATACTCATAAAGAACCGGAAAAAAATGAAGATGGAAGTATTATATTTGACCCGCTGCATTATAGTTCGGATATTTCTGAGTTGATTCATCTTTTGATTCACAGCGAATATCAATATCCCTTCAACTGGATGGAGTGGGATAAGGGTGAAATCTATTTTGAAAATCCGGATAAAATATTAAACTGTTCCAAAGAAGATTTGAAAAAATTAACGACTGTAATTTTGCGTCAGGAGAGATTCTCTACCGGAACCATTGCCTCAGCGATTGATTCTGGAGTTCTTGAGAATATCTGTAAAAGAATTTTGGAAATAGAAGAAAATTGATTAGTTGTTGGTAGTCAGTAGTTTGTGTTCGTTTAAAAATTCTAAAAGAAAAACCTTGAAGAAAAAATAATATTTTAGACACTGTCCAACACTTGCTTTTAAAAGTTAGTGCTGGAACGCTGATTTATACTGATACTTGCATATTATAAGT
>VSIX01000041.1 GCA_008086245.1 Candidatus Mcinerneyibacterium aminivorans | reverse complement strand
GTTGTATATTTTTTACCAAGCTCTTTTTCTCTTTCATAGTTTCTTTTTGCCTGTTTGTAATTTAGTTTTAACTCTTTAATCTGCATTTTATAGTTTTGATATCTATTTAAATATTCAATATCTGCTTTATTTACAAATCTCTTCGAGTTATTATTTACTGCCTGATATAATGAGTTAAGCCCATAGATGTCATTTTGCAATTTTCTTTTTTCCTTTATTAAATAACTCTCTTTATATTCGGTAGCAGAAGTATCCAGCTCATATAAAATCGCTTTTTTTCTAACAAAATCTCCATCTTCGAAATTTATTCTTTTTACTTTTCCACCCTGTACATTAATAACATTGCTCACATTAGTTTTAGGTCTAACTACCCCGTTTGCTTTAACCACAATATCCACTTTCCCGTACCATGACCAGATAAATGCTCCTAATAATATAATTAACACAAGATAGATAAAATAGGTCATAAATGGCGGGGTTTTGGCTTCCAGCAATTCTCTGCTTTCTGAAAGTTTATCAAATTCAATTATTTTATATTCCATAAAACCTTTACTCGCTTATTGTTAATTCCCTTAATGCCTTAGCCTCTTCTTTACCGAACTGCTCTTGCCATAAATTGTAATATATTCCTTTATCCTCTATTAATTTTTCATGATTCCCTTTTTCTTTGATTTTACCTTCATCAAGAACTACAATTTTATCACAATTTTTTATTGTACTAAGTCTATGGGCAATAATTATAGTTGTAATATCTTTAGATAAATTCTCAACAGTATTGTGAATTGCTTTTTCTGTGGCACTATCTAAATTACTTGTTGCTTCATCCAGAATTAGCATATCCGGGTTGCTCAAAATAGCTCGGGCAATTGCAATCCTTTGTTTCTGTCCTCCGGAAAGATTAGCTCCTCTTTCTCCAACCTGAGTATTATATCTTAAGGGCATATTATTGATAAACTGATGGGCTTTGGCTTTTTTTGCTGCTTCAATTATTTTTTTCATATCTATACTGCCCTGTCCAAAGGCAATATTCTCTTTAATTGTTCCTCCAAACAAAAATATATCCTGGGGAACATATCCGATCCTACCCCTCAAACTATCATTATTAATATCTTTTATGTTATAATCATCTATTATTATATCCCCCTCATTCAATTCATAATATTTCATAAGCAATTTTGCCAGTGTGGTTTTTCCTGAACCACTCTCACCTACAAAAGCTATACTATCTCCTGAATTTATTTTTAAATTTATATTCTTAAGTACTTTTTCACGGGTTCCGTATCTAAAATGCAAATTTTTAATTTTTATATTTCCCTCAAGTTTATTTAATTGTATTTTATCCTCCTCATTTT
>VSIX01000040.1 GCA_008086245.1 Candidatus Mcinerneyibacterium aminivorans | reverse complement strand
GATAATATAGAAATGAGCGTAGAATTGATACATCCTGTGGCACTGGAAGAAGGATTGAGATTTGCGATAAGAGAAGGTGGAAAAACCGTAGGTGCCGGTGTTGTTTCCAAAGTAATTGAATAAAAGGTGGTGTAGATAGATGGAAAGACAGAAAGTAAGAATTAAAATGAAAGGTTTCGACCATAAGTTATTGGATAAATCTGTTGAGAAGATCGTTGAAACTGCAAAGAAAAATGGAGCAAATGTAGCTGGCCCCATTCCTTTACCTACAAAAACAAGTAGGTTCACAGTTTTGCGTTCTCCTCATGTTAATAAAACAAGTAGGGAACAGTTTGAACTAAAAGAACATAAAAGGTTGTTAGATATATTAGAACCTAGTCCGAAAACTATGGATGCTTTAATGAGAGTTGACCTCCCATCAGGGGTTGATGTGGAGATTAAATTATCTAAATAGGGAGGTTATAATATGGGAATTCTAGGAAAAAAATTAGGTATGACTCAAATTATTACTGAAAAAGGTAAACAGATTCCTGTTTCAGTTATAGATGTTGAAGGGGTTATAGTAACCGAACTTAAAACAGAAGATAAGCACGGCTATAATGCAGTTCAGCTTGGATATGGAAATGCAAAAAATATAAAAAAGCCTCAAAAAAAGGCATTTGAGAAGAAAGAAATTGAACCCAAAAAACATTTAAAGGAATTCAAAGATCTGGATGTAGATAAATATAATATTGGTGACAGTATAGATTTTGAAGATATTTCAAAATTTGTTAAAATAAGAGGTAAAACAAAAGGTAAAGGTTTTCAGGGTACAATAAAAAGATATAAAGCTTCAACTGGAAGAAAAACACATGGCTCCCATTTTCACAGGGCGCCCGGATCCATTGGAGCGAGTGCAGATCCTGCAAAAGTTGTAAAAGGAATGCCCATGGCTGGACAGATGGGAAATAAATATCGTACTATAGAAAACCTGGAAGTGGTTAAAAAAGACGAAGAAAGAAATCTTTTGTTTATAAAAGGAGCTGTTCCGGGAGCGAATGGCACAATATTATATATTTTTAATTCATCAGAGAACAATGCTTAAGAAAGGATGATAGGTATGGCTAAAACAAAAGTATATGATATGAAAGCAAATGAAGTTGAAAACATTAAATTAGAAAAAAATATATTTGATATAGAACCAAATATGGGAGTACTCCATCAGGCCGTTGTAAAGCAGCGTGCTAATAAAAGAGCTGGAACGCATTCTACCAAAACAAGATCAGAAGTTTCCGGTGGAGGAAGAAAACCATGGAGACAAAAAGGCACTGGAAGAGCCCGTCAGGGAAGTATTCGTTCGCCTCAATGGGTTGGAGGAGGAGTAGTATTTGGTCCAAAACCCAGAGATTATTCACAAAAAATGCCTCAAAAAATGAGAAAGCTGGCATTAAAAAGTGCCTGGAGTTTAAAAAACCGGGAAGAAGAATTGTTTATTGTTAATGATATAAAATTTGATGAATACAAAACAAAACATATGGCTGAATTTTTAAATAAGTTTAGAGCTGGAAAAAGTGAAAAAATGATTTTTGTTCCTAAAGAATTTGATAAAAACTTATATAGAATAACAAGAAACATACATAATGTTAAATATCTGGCAGCTGATCAGGTGAGTGTTTATGATTTATTATGGGCACATAAAGTTGTAATAATGAAAGATGCTGTCGATATCCTAGAGGAGGTGCTTGCATAATGAAAACACCTTATGATGTTATATATGAACCAATTTTAACGGAAAAAGGGATGATGCAGCAGGAAGAATTGAATAAATATCATTTTAGAGTTGCAAAAAATTCTAATAAAATTCAAATAAAAAAAGCAGTGGAAGAGATTTTTGATGTAACCGTTACCAAAGTTGCTACAATGAATATCAGGGGCAAGAAAAAAAGAGAAAGATATGTTGAAGGATATACTCCTGATTGGAAAAAAGCTATAGTAACTTTGGCTGAAGGCGATTACATTGACTTTTTTGAATAAGAGTAGAAAGGAGTAGATAGATTATGGGTGAAAAAAGATATAAGCCTACCACACCCGGTAGAAGAAGAATGAGCAGAAGAGATTTTTCTACAATAACAAAAACAAAACCCGAGAAATCTTTAACAAAAATACTTAAGAAGAAATCGGGTAGGGATAATTACGGACATATATCGGTGAGAAGAAAAGGTGGAGGCCATAGAAGAAAATATAGAATAATTGATTTTGCTAGAAATAAAGACGGAGTTCCTGGAGAGGTAAAAGCTATAGAATATGATCCCAATAGATCAGCCAGGATAGCACTAATACAGTATAAAGATGGAGAAAAAAGATACATTCTTGCTCCAAAAGGACTTAAAGTTGAAGATATTGTAAAAAGCGGAGAAGATGCTGAAATTAAAATTGGGCATGCTTTAAAATTGAAAGATATTCCTATAGGAACCCATATTCATAATATTGAGTTAAGACCCGGAAAAGGCGGGAAGCTTGTTAAAAGTGCAGGTACCATGGCTCAAATTGTTGCAAGAGAAGATAAGTATGTTCATATTCAATTACCATCGACTGAAGTACGTCTGGTTCATAAAGATTGTAAGGCAACAATAGGACAGTTAAGTAATGAAGAGCATGAAAATGTGTTAATAGGAAAAGCAGGTAGAAATAGATGGAGAGGGAAAAGACCTAAGGTTAGAGGAGTTGCGATGAATCCTGTTGATCACCCACATGGTGGTGGAGAGGGAAGAACCGGACAGGGAAATCCACATCCAGTTAGTCCATGGGGTAAGCTTGCAAAAGGACAGAAAAAAAGAAAGAAAAATAAATATTCAGATAGATTTATTGTAAGCAGAAGAAAAAAGAAGTAGGAGGTTAGTATATGCCAAGATCAATAAAAAAAGGTCCATTTGTAGATGATCATCTTTTGAAAAAAATTAAAAAAGCTAAAGAAAACGATGAAGAACAGTTTATTAAAACTTGGTCTAGAAGGTCTATGATTACACCTGAATTTGTCGGACTTACTATAAATGTTTATAATGGCAGGAAGTTTATTCCCGTTTATATAACAGAAAATATGGTAGGACATAAATTAGGTGAATTTGCACCAACAAGAATATTTAGACAGCACTCTGGCGTTGGTACAAGCGTCAAAGAAGCAAAACTAGCTAAGTAGGAGGAAATTATGGAAAAATTTAAAGCAGTAAGTAAATATATAAGGATTTCTCCTCGAAAAGGTGGATTGGTTGCCGATCTTATCAGAGGTAAATCCTGTGATGAAGCAAGAGCAATATTGAAGTTTACTCCTAAAAAACCAGCTAGGCATATTTTGAAAACATTAAATTCGGCAATAGCAAATGCTATTGACAGGTCAGATGGTGCGCTTGATGCTATGGATTTATATGTTGATCATGTAAGCGTTAATCAGGGACCTACTATGAAGAGAATGAAACCAAGAGCACGGGGAAGAGCTGATGTTATAAACAAGAGAACAAGTCATATTAATGTAACTGTTGCAGAAAAAAAAGAAGAGAAAGTTAAGGAGTAGGAGGGATTATGGGTCAAAAAGTACATCCAAACGGGTTTAGATTAGGATATACAAAAGATTGGAAATCAAAGTGGTATGCTGACGATAAATATTCCGAATATTTAATTGAGGATCTTAATATTAGGGAAGATATTAGAGAAAAGCTCAGCCATGTAGGAGACAACGACCAGGACGCAAGAGTTTCTAAAATAGTTATTACAAGACCTAGTAAAGAAAAAGTACATTTTACAATATATGTAGCAAGACCAGGTGTGGCAATTGGAAAAAAAGGTGCTCACATTAAAGAATTAAGGGAATATTTATACAACAAACTGGATAAAAAAGTATATATTGATGTTAAAGAAGTTCAAATTCCTGAGCTGGATGCAAGACTGGTAGCTGATTATATAGCGGGATCAATAGAAAACAGAGTTTATTTTAGAAGAGTTATGAAAAGAGCATTGAGAAATACTATGCGTTACGGAGCAGATGGAATGAAGATTATGGTTGCAGGAAGACTTGGAGGAGCTGAGATGTCAAGAACAGAATGGTATTCTCAGGGTAAGGTTCCTCTACATACCTTAAAATCCGATATCGATTATGCATTTTCACAGGCTGAAACTGTTTATGGGATAATCGGAGTAAAGGTATGGATCTGTCACGGAGAAGCAGACCCAATTGAACAATAAAATAAGGAGGCAAGATCGATATGTTAATGCCTGAAAGAACAAAATATAGAAAAAAACAAAAAGGAAGAATGAAAGGAAAAGCATACAGGGGTTCCTCTGTATCTTTTGGTGAATACGGTTTAAAAGCTGTAGGACGCGGCTGGATCAATGGTAGTCAGATGGAAGCAGCAAGAGTTGCTATCAACAGAAAGTTAAAAGGAAATGGAAAGATTTGGATTAGAATATTTCCTGACAAACCAATAACTCAAAAACCTGCTGAAACCCGTATGGGTAAAGGTAAAGGAGAGCCGGAATATTATGTTGCAGTTATTAAACCTGGAAGAGTGTTATTTGAGATAAAAGGAGTGGATAAGAAAACAGCAAAAGAAGCATTTGATTTAGCAGCTTATAAACTACCTATAAAAACAAGATTCGTTGAAAGACTTAAAGGCTAAGGTGATATAAATGAAATTAACAGCAAAAGAATTAAGAGAGTTTACTGATAAAGAATTAGAACAAAAATTATATGAACTTAAAGAAGAATTGTTTAATTTAAATTTTAGAAAAGTTACCAGCCATCTTGAAGACACATCTGTTATTAAAAAAACAAAAAAGAATATTGCCAGAGTACTGACAGTTATGAGAGAAAGAGAGCTTGAGGAGGTAAACAGTGAAAAAGAATAAAAAAAGAAGAGAAGGTATAGTTGTAAGCGATAAGATGGATAAAAGTATAACAGTAGAGATTGAGAGAAAAATGAAAGACAGTTTAACCGGAAAAATATTAAAAAAGCATAAAAAATATATGGCACACGATGAGAAAAATGAATGTGAAATTGGCGATAAAGTAATAATTGAAGAAACAAGGCCGCTTTCTAGAAGAAAAAGATGGAGAGTTGCTGAGATTGTAGAAAGACATAAGTAGGAGGTAATTTATGATTCAACAGGAAACACAATTAAATGTAGCGGATAATTCCGGTGCGAGAAAAGTAAACGTTATTAAGATCATAGGTGGAACTAGAAGAAGATATGCTTATGTTGGAGATATTGTTGTTGGAAGCATTAAAGAAGCTATTCCAAATAGCGAAGTTCCAAAAGGAAAAGTCGTTAAAGCTGTAATAGTTAGAACAAAAAATAAAACTAAAAGAGATGATGGATCATATATATCATTTGATGATAATGCTTGTGTGGTATTAGATAACAATGAAGAATCAGTAGGTACAAGAATTTTTGGTCCAGTTGCAAGAGAGTTAAGACAGAAAAATTTTATTAAAATTGTTTCTCTTGCGCCAGAAGTTTGGTAAGAGAGGAGGAGCACGAAATGTCCTTAAGAATAAGAAAAGATGATGAGGTTATTGTTTTAGCAGGTAATTATAAAGGAATGAAGGGAAAAGTGCTTAGGGTTTTCCCCGATCGACAAAGAGCAATTGTAGAAGGAGTTAATTATATTCAAAGACATACTCCTCCAAACCCAAGAAATAGAGAAGGCGGTATAGTTAAAAGAGAAGGTACTATACACATGTCAAATCTTGCCCTTTATTGTTCTAATTGTGATAAAGGCGTAAGGTTTAAAACTGTTGTGGAAAAAGATGATAAGAAACGAGTATGTGTACATTGCGGAGAAACTCTTTAAGGTTGGTGAGATAAATGGAATTAGAATTGAAAAAGTTTTATAAAGATAAAGTAAGAGAATATATGATGGAAGAATATGGATATGACAATGTAATGGAAGTTCCTAAAGTTAAGAAAATTTCTGTAAACATGGGAGTTGGAGAAGCTTCAAGAAACAAAAAAGTACTCGAAAGAGCTATAGATGAAATAAGAACTATTACCGGGCAGGAACCGGTAATAAGAAATGCTAAAAAAAGTATTTCTAATTTTAATATAAGAAAAGGTATGCCTGTTGGGGTATCAGTAACATTAAGACAGGAAAAGATGTGGAGTTTTCTGATGAGGCTGATAGATGTAGCTTTACCCAGAATTAGAGATTTTAAAGGTGTACCCAAGAATGCATTTGATGGCAGAGGGAATTACACATTTGGATTACCTGATCAAATTGTTTTTCCCGAAATAAATGCTGAGGCTGTTGATAGTATAAGAGGTATGAATGTGACAATAGTTACAACAGCTGAAACTGACGAAGAGGGAAGAGCGCTTCTAAGAAGTTTAGGAATGCCATTTGAAAAGAAGTAAAAAATAAAAGGAGGAATAATGGCAAGAAAAGCTTTAATAGAAAAACAGAAAAAAGATAAGAAGTTTGATGTAAGAGAATATAATAGATGTAAGGTTTGTGGAAGATCAAGAGGATATTTTAGAAAGTTTGGCCTTTGCAGGGTATGCTTAAGAAAATATGCTCTTGAAGGGAAAATACCCGGACTAAAAAAAGCAAGCTGGTAAGGAGGAATTACTATGGTAATGACCGACACAATTGCAGATATGTTGACAAGAATTAGAAACGGATTTAAGGCAAAACATGAGTTTGTAACTGTTCCTGTATCTAATTTTAAGAAATCTATATTGGATTTATTGGAAAAGGAAGGTTACATTGATGGATACCAGGAAATAGATGCCAAAGATGGAAACTATAAGCTGCTTAATATAAAATTAAAATATTTTGGTAATGAAAGAAACAAGAAAAGTGTTATTCAGGGTATTGAAAAGGTAAGCAAACCTGGTTTGAAAAAATATGTAAAAAAAGATGAAATGCCAAGGGTAAAAGACGGTCTAGGAATAGCAATAGTATCTACATCAAAAGGAATAATGACTGAAAAGCAGGCCAGAAAATACGGTGTTGGTGGAGAAATAATCTGCTACGTATACTAATACTTTAAGGAGGAGAGCTATGTCAAGAATTGGAGATCGTATAATTGATATACCGGAAAAAGTTGATGTTAAATTAGGAAAAAGTAATAAAATAACAGTAAAAGGTCCTCAGGGAGAAATTACAAAAACAATAGACCCTGTGTTTGATATTGTTAAGGAAGATGATACTGTAAAACTAAAAGCTGAAAGTAATGAAAAATATGTTGATAGTTTGCAGGGAACAATGAATTCAATTATATATAATATGATAAAAGGTGTAGTGGAAGGTTATAAAAAAACCCTTATTATAAAAGGTGTGGGATATAAAGCCAAAAAACAGGGCAACAAGATTATGTTTGAGCTGGGATATTCCCATCCTATTGAATATATCCCCCCAAAAGATATAGATATAGAAATCGAAGATGATACAAAAGTTACCATAAAGGGTGTAGATAAAGAGAAAGTCGGATTGGAAGCTGCAAGAATTAGATCTTTTAGAGAACCTACTGTGTATGAATCAGGAAAAACAAACGACATAAGTGGAATTAAATATGAAGATGAAATTATTCATACAAAAGTTGGTAAAACTGTTTAGATGAGGTGATAGAATGAAAAAAATAAGTAGAAGAACTAAGAAAAAAGTAAAAAATAGAAAAAGAAGACATAAAAGAGTAAGA
This sequence comes from Candidatus Mcinerneyibacterium aminivorans, assembly GCA_008086245.1. Classification (GTDB taxonomy): domain Bacteria; phylum Macinerneyibacteriota; class Macinerneyibacteria; order Macinerneyibacteriales; family Macinerneyibacteriaceae; genus Macinerneyibacterium; species Macinerneyibacterium aminivorans. The sequence goes on along the minus strand of VSIX01000040.1, from coordinate 32,945 downwards.
AAAAATATCATTGGTACTCCAAACAAACCGAGATTGTCTGTGTATAAAAGTAATAAGTATATTTATGCACAGTTAATAGATGATATTAATGAAGAAACTATTGCAGCAGCATCTACTTTAAAATCTGAAATAAGAGATTCTGTTGATAATACATCAAATAAAGAAGCAGCTGAAGAAGTAGGGAAATTAATTGCCGAGCTGGCAAAAGAAAACAATATCAAAGAAGTTGTTTTTGATAATGGTGGATTTAAGTTTCACGGCAGAATTGCCTCATTAGCTGATGCTGCAAGAGATAATGGATTGAAATTTTAAGAAGGAGGGCTAGATTGAAGACAAATAAAAGATTACTCTATAAACCCGGAACTATTAAAGAATTAGAACTTGATGATTCCGTTGTTGATATTGGAAGAACGGTAAAAGTTGTAAAAGGTGGTAGAAATTTCGGTTTTAATGCTTTAGTAGCTGTGGGAAATAGAAAAGGTATTGTTGGAATAGGACTTGGAAAAGCAAAAGAAGTTCCTGCTGCTATTAGAAAAGGCATTAAAAAGGCAAAGAAAAACTTAATAAGAGTATATTTAAAAGAAGATAGAACCCTGTGGCACAGTGTTATTGGTGAAAAGTGCGGTGCAAGAATACTTTTAAAACCGGCCAAACCCGGTACAGGGATAATTGCTGGAGGTGCAGCTAGACCGGTTTTAGAATTGGCAGGATTTAAAGATGTATATGCAAAAAGTTTAAGATCTAATAATCCTCATAATATTTTAAAAGCAACTGTTGATGGTCTTCTAAAAGTTATGACTCCGGAAGAAGTAGCAGAAAAACGCGGTAAAAAACTAGAGGAAATATTAGAAGAAAAATAGATTGGATAAGAGGTGAGTTGAGATGGCAAAATTAAAAGTTACTCTTAAAAAAAGTACAATAGGGGAAACCGAAAGACAGAAAAATACAGTAAGGGCATTGGGTTTAAAAAAAGTAAACAAGTCCAATGTATTAGAGGATAGTAAATCAATTAGAGGAATGATAAGTAAAGTACAACATCTGGTTGAAGTTGAAGAAGTTAAATAAGAAAAGGAGGAATTATGCCAACAAGATTAAATAATTTACACCCTCCTAAAGGGGCAAAATCAAAGAAAAAAAGAATCGGTAGAGGAAATGCTTCTGGATCAGGAGTGACAGCTGGTAGAGGAGACAACGGGCAGAAATCAAGAAGTGGATATTCTAGAAGGTTTGGTTTTGAAGGAGGTCAAACTCCATTATTTAAAAGGATACCCAAAAGAGGGTTTAATAATCCTTTTAGCAAGGAATATGATATCATAAATATTTATCAATTAGTTAAACTGGGAAAAGAAAAAATTACAGTTGAAGATATTAAAAAAAGCTCCTACGTTGATAAAGATGCTAAATTAATTAAAGTTCTTGGAGATGGAGATATAAAAGAAGCTATTACAGTAGAAGCACATAAATTTTCAAAAAGTGCTAAAGAAAAAATCGAAGAAGCCGGCGGAAGTGCAAAGGTGGTATCATGATTTCAAAAATTAGGAACATATTTAAAATTGAAGAGTTAAGAAAAAAGATTTTTTATACTCTTGCAATACTCTTTGTTTTTAGATTGGTGGCTCATGTTCCTGTACCTGGAATTGATAGTGCAAAACTTGCTTCATATTTTGCAAAACAGGCTTCAAACAATTTTTTGGGATTGCTGGATGTTTTTGCTGGAGGAGCATTGCGCAGAGCTACAATTTTGGCATTAGGAATTATGCCTTATATTAGTGCATCCATTATTTTCCAGCTTTTAACTGCAGTTATTCCCGCACTGGAAAAATTAAGTAAAGAAGGTGAACTGGGCAGAAAGAAAATCAATCAGTATACACGTTATGCAACAGTTGTAATTACCTTGGTTCAGTCTTTTGCCCTAACAAAATGGTTAAACTCTCAGGGTTTTGTACCTAATTACGGCTGGGGATTTATTATACAGACAATGTTAACTATGACCGCCGGAACAATGTTTCTTTTATGGCTTGGAGAAAGAATATCTAAAAATGGAATTGGTAATGGTGTGTCCATGATTATTTTTGCAGGTATCGTGGCAAGATTACCAAATGCTGCAATTCAGACATACGGACAGGTATTTGTACTTAATCAAATGAATGTTTTACAGCTTATATTTATACTGGCCATGATGGTTGGAGTTGTATTATTTGTTGTTTTAATACAGGAAGGCCAAAGAAAGATACCTGTAAGGTATCCAAAGAGGGTAGTTGGAAGAAAAATGACTATGGGACAATCAACATATCTACCGTTAAGGGTAAACCAGGCCGGTGTAATACCTATCATATTTGCATCATCAATATTGATGTTTCCGGGAACTCTGGCACAATTTGCCGGTGGAAACCAAAATAGCTTCTTAGCCAAACTCGCTGTATGGTTTGCACCTGGATCAACTTTGTATGTTTTAGTATATATTACCCTGATTGTATTTTTTACATATTTTTACACTGCCATTACAATGAATCCAAGAGATGTGGCAGACAATTTGAAAAAAAGTGGAGGGTTTATACCTGGGGTTAGACCGGGAGAAGCTACTTCAGAACATATAAACTATATATTAAATAGAATAGCTCTTCCAGGGGCGCTATTTTTGGCTTCTATAGCAATATTGCCAATAATATTATCCCAGCAATTGAATATTCCTTTTGCTTTTGGTGGAACATCTGTGTTAATTTCGGTTGGAGTAGGACTTGATACGGTTAAAAAAATAGAATCCCATCTTCTGATGAGACACTATGATGGTTTTACTAAAAAAGGTAGATTGGGTAGTGCAAGGAGATAAAATGAGGCTTGTTTTTTTAGGTCCTCCTGGTGCCGGAAAAGGTACTCAGGCGGAACTATTGAAAAAAAGATATGATTATAATCATATTTCAACTGGTGAGGTACTAAGACAGGAAATACAGAAAAATACAGATCTTGGGAAAGAAGTTGAAAGCTATGTTAATAAGGGCGAACTTGCACCCGATGAAATTGTTACAAAAATAATAAAAAAATGGCTTAAAAGTTTGAATAATAAAAAGGGAATAGTACTTGATGGATTTCCAAGGAATTTAACTCAGGCTGAGTACTTAGAGGAAGATTTTTCAGTAGATTATGTACTGTATTTTGATTTAGAGGAAAATGAAATCGTTGAGAGATTAAGCAATAGATTATACTGCCCGCAATGTGAAAAATTTTATAATTTGAAATATAATCCACCCCAAAATGATAATATTTGTGATAAATGTGAAAAGGAACTTATCAAAAGAAAAGATGATACACCTGAAGCAATAAAAAAGAGATTAGCGGTATATAATAAAAATACCCATCCACTTGTAAAACACTATGAAGAGAAAGGTAGTTTGATACATATTGATGCTTCTAAAGAAATAGATAAGGTTTTTGAACAGGTGTTAGAAAGGATAGGTCTTGAAGAAACCAAAATATAAATTAATGAGAGAAGTGAATAGGATAATTTCTGATCTGTTTGTAGATATTAAAAATCTCATTAAAGAAGGTGTTTCAACAAATGAACTTGATCTATGGGCTGAAAATTATATAAAGGAAAGAGATGCTGAACCTGCTTTTAAAGGGTATAGAGGTTTTCCTTCAACTTTATGTGTTTCCATAAATGATGAGATTATTCATGGAATACCCTCAGAAGATAAAAAACTCAAGAAGGGAGATCTTGTTAGTATAGATGTAGGCGCCTTTAAAAAAGAACATTATGCGGATGCTGCAAGGACTTTTATTGTTGGCAGTACTTCTTTTGAAAATAGAAGGCTGGTTAATGTTACAAGAAAGGCTCTTGATATTGGAATCAAAGAAGCAGTTCCGGGTAATCGAATTGGTGACATTGGTTATGTAATACAGAAATATGTTGAAGAAAATGGATTTAATGTTGTAAGAGAATTTGTAGGTCACGGTATCGGAAGAAAAATGCATTTAGAACCAGCTATTCCTAATTATGGAGAAAAAAATAAAGGACCATTAATAGAAAAAGGGATGTGTTTGGCTATAGAACCAATGGTTGTAGCCGGTTCATATGAGGTTCAAATACTGGATGATCATTGGACAGCGGTTACAGTTGATGGTAAAAATGCAGCTCATTTTGAAAATACAATTTTTATTTCTAAAGAAGGACCTGAAGTTTTAACAGAAATTAATGAGGGGGATTATGCCAGAAAATAACAATAATGAAAATGAAAAACAGGAAAAAAAAGATGGTAATGTCTTTACAGTTAAGGGTAAAGTTGTTGAGCAATTACCAAATGTAATGTTTAAGGTAAAACTTGAAAATGGTGCGATAATTAAGTGCCATGTTTCGGGTAAAATGAGGATGTATAATATCCGGGTTTTGCCAGGTGATGAGGTGAAAGTTGAAATTACGCCTTATGACCCAAAAAAGGGTAGAATAGTATATAGGTATAAGTAAAAAGATATTGACAATTTTAAAGCGTTGCTATACAATTCAGTTCCAGAAAAGAGGAGGTAAAAATGAAAGTACGCTCATCTGTGAAGAAAATATGTGATAAATGTAAAATAATAAAAAGAAAGGGACGAGTAATGGTTATATGTGAAAATCCCAAACATAAACAAAGACAGGGTTAAAAATAATATAAAGGAGGATTCATATGGCTAGAATAGCAGGAGTAGATTTGCCAAAAAATAAAAGAATCGAGATTGGACTAACTTATATTTATGGTATAGGAAGATCCAGCTCTAATGATATTTTAGATAGCGTAAAAATTGATAAAAATAAAAAGGTAAAAGACCTGGATGATAAGGAAATAAGAGATTTAAGAGATGAAATAGAAAACAACTATACTGTAGAGGGAGCTCTCAGAGCAGAAACCCAAAAAGACATAAAACGTCTTATCGAAATAGGATGTTATAGAGGTAGAAGACATTTGAAAGGTCTTCCGGTAAGAGGGCAAAGAACTAGAACTAATGCAAGAACCAGAAAGAAAAGAAAGTAGATAAAAAACAGGAGGTATTGTTTTGGCTAGAGGAATAAGCAGAGCAAGAAAGAAAAGGTTAAGAAGTCGAGTTGATTTTGCATATGCAAGAATTAAAGCAACTTTTAATAATACATTATTGACAATAATCGATAAAGAAGGAAATGTTTTAACATGGGAAAGTGGAGGGTCTCAGGGTTACAGAGGCTCCAAAAAGTCAACACCATTTGCAGCAAGACTGGCTGCTGAACAATGTGTGGAATTCATGGAAGAAATCGGTGTTAAATCCATGGAGATTACCTATAAAGGTCCCGGTCCCGGTAGAGAACCAGCAATAAGAACTTTTAAAAATTCAAGCATAAAGCTGGTAGGGATAAAAGACGAAACTCCAAGACCTTATAATGGTTGCAAAACTAAAAAACAAAATTGATTGACAAAGGAGGATAGTAAAAATGGCAAAGCATACAGGACCAGTTTGCAAGATTTGCAGAAGAGAAGGCGAAAAATTATTTTTAAAAGGTGATAGGTGTCATACTGAGAAATGTTCATTTGATAGAAGACCTTATCCACCTGGAGAACACGGTAAGTCAAACTTAAGAAAAAAACAAAGTGATTTTGGATTGCACCTTCGCGAAAAACAAAAAGTAAAAAGAATGTATAATCTAATGGAGCAGCAGTTTAGAAATTATTATAAGAAAGCTGATCAGACTAAAGGTATGACAGGCTTAATGTTATTGCAGTTTCTGGAAAGAAGATTGGATAATATAGTATTTAGATTAAATTTTGCTCCTTCAAGAAAAGCTGCCAGACAATTAGTTACTCACAGTCACTTTTCAGTTAATGGAAAAAGTGTAAGGATTCCATCATTCATCGTGGATGAGGGTGATGAAATAGAAATAAAAGAGAACAAAAGGGATAAAAAAATATTTAAAGTAGCGATGGAAGTTGCAAAGCAAAATCCAATTGTTGAATGGCTGGAAGTTGATCCTGATAAATTTAAAGGCATTGTAAAGAGATTGCCTGAAAGAGAAGATATGCCTCAAAATATTAAGGAAAACCTAGTAGTTGAATATTATTCAAAATAATATAAATTTAAAGAATGGAGGAGTTTATTAATGAAATGGATTAGGCTTGAAGCTCCGGAGAAATTAGAATGGGAAGAACAAACCGATAGTTACGGTAAATTTTCTGCTGAACCTTTTGAAAAGGGGTTTGGAATAACTATTGGTAATACTTTACGAAGAATTCTTTTATCATATATACAGGGAGCAGGTTTAGTTGGAGTAAGAATAGATGGAGTAGCTCATGAATTTGCTTCTATAGATAATGTTAAAGAAGATGTGCTGGATATAATAATGAATTTGAAAGATATGCGCATAAAATATGATGGGGAAGGATTAAAGAGAATTTCTTATTCTGTAAAAGGACCATATCAGGTACATGGAGAAGATTTTGATGGTCTTGATTCTGAAATTGAAATAATGAGTGAAGATAAGTATATATGTGAATTAAGTGAAGGCGGCGAATTGGAAATAGATTTGTTTTTTGATCATGGAAATGGTTATAAATTAGCTGAAGAGCATGAATATGAAGATTTGCCGGTTGATTTTATTGCTGCAGATACTGTTTATACACCTATTGTGAATGTTAAATATGATGTTGAACAGGCCTTAGTGGGGAAATCTGTAGATTATGATAAATTGATCATGGAGATCGAAACAGACGGCAGTATTACTCCAGAAGTTGCTCTAAAAAGAGCAGTTAGCATACTTCAGGATTATTTAAAAATACTGGAAGAAAGTAAAGAAAAAATGGAATATCCGGAAAAAGAGGAAGAAGAAAAAAATAAAGAATTGAAAAATCTTCTAAATAGAAGTGTAGAGGAACTGGAAATGTCTGTAAGATCCTCAAATTGTTTAAAAAATGCAAATATTGAAACAATTGGAGATCTTGTACAAAAAACGGAACAGGAAATGCTTTCCTATAGAAATTTTGGGAAAAAATCATTACAGGAGATTAAGGATATCTTAACTGAATTAAATCTATCTCTTGGCATGGATGTAGATGATATATTAGAAGAGTAGGGTTTGTAAATTGTAACAATTTTTATATAATAGATATGTGAGGTGATTACTAATGCGCCATCGTATGAAAACTAAAAGAATGGGAAGAAATACTTCTTCAAAAATTGCACTTTTAAAAAGTTTAGCAACATCACTGATTAAACATGAAAGAATAGAAACAACCGAAACAAGGGCTAGAGAAATTAAACCTTATGTTGAAAAACTTGTCAAACTGGGGAAAGAAGATTCTCTTAAATCAAGAAGATTGGCAAGAAAAAAGGTTATGGAAGATGATGCTGTATATAAGCTGTTTAATGAGATAGCACCACGCTGCAGCCAAAGAGAGGGTGGCTACTTAAGAATGTATAAAACCAGAATTAGAAGAGGAGATGGAACTCCTATGGCTATTGTTGAATTTGTTGATAGAGTGGCGGAGGATAATGAGTAATAAAAAGAATATTTTCCTGATCATACTTATTGTTATTTTAGCAATTTGGGTATTACGGGGAAGCAAAGTTCTTTTTAATATATGGAAAATAAAAAATTATTATAACACATTAATCAAACAAAAGCAGGATTTGCAGGAAAAAAATAAATATTTAGAGAAGAGGCTGGAATTAGCTGAAAATTATGATTTTTTAAAGGAAAAAGAAATAAGATTCAAATTTGGGTACAAAAGGAAAAATGAAAGAATAATTAAATTAAAAAAATCATTGACAAAAGGAAAAAAAATATTAGAATAACAAACCGATGACGCGGGATGGAGCAGTTGGAAGCTCGTCGGGCTCATAACCCGGAGGTTGTAGGTTCGAATCCTACTCCCGCAATTTTTTTTTGTTTATTTTGGCGGGGTAGCTCAGTTGGCTAGAGCGTGCGGTTCATACCCGCGAGGTTCTGAGTTCGAATCTCAGCCCCGCTACTTCACAGTACAGTTAGAAAATTATTGACATTTTCAAATAATGTGTTAAATCTTATATAGAAATGAAGAAAGAATATAAGTGGAAAGTTCATTTTTTTAAAAAAAAACCAGTAAGAGGTATATTAATTCTTTGTGTAATTATGGCTGTTTTTGGGATTTTGATTTTTATTGAAAAAAGTGTTATATTTACAGTTCTTGCGTTAATATTAATTGTCTATCCATCCCTGAAATTTTATCTTCCCATTGAATACAAGCTTGATGAAACTGGAGTTCAGGTTTCAAATGTTGTAAATAACAAAAGATATAAATGGGATTACTTTAAAAAGGTAAAAAAATCAAATAATAATATAATTTTAAATCCGTATAAGGAAAAGCGATTTTTTAAAAGAAAGAAAAAGGTTGTTTTATTTAATGTTCCGGATCCGGAAGAAGTAAAAGAATTTGTTGAAAGCAGGGTTGAATAATGTATTTATATGAAGATATTTCAAAAGAAGAAAGAGAAAGATTGCTTGATAATCTAGCAGAAAAGGTTGTTAAATATAATTTAGCGGTACCAGGAATAATATTTTTTGAAAGTACAAAATATTTAAATAGGATAGGCTCTCAATTTTTAGTATTTTCTTCTCCAATTGTTGATACTGTACTTCCTTCACTGGAAATTGAAAAATATGCTGCTATCCTAGAAGAAAGAAGCAGTGTAGAATACTTACTTGATAAAATTGAAGAGCTTGAAAATGAAAAAAGAAAAGAAAAAGAGATGAAAAAGAAAAATAAAAAAGGGTTAATAAAAAAAATAAAAGACTCTTTGTTTGGTGAAAACGGAAAGGAGAAATAAATGGCTGAAGAAAAAAATTTAAAAACGATTATTGCTACTGATTGCGGTAGCACAACAACAAAAGCTATTCTTGTAGAGAAGCAGGGAGATGAATATCGCTTAATTAAAAGAGGTGAAGCTCCTACAACAGTGGAAGCGCCTTTTGAAGATGTAACAAAAGGTGTACTAAACGCTATAGATGAAGTTGAAGATCTTACCGGAAGAAAATTTATTGATGAGAATGGTAAATTGATCAAGGAAAGAAAAAGTGATAAAGAGGGCATGGATATTTATGTTTCCACATCTTCTGCCGGCGGCGGTTTGCAGATGATGGTTGCTGGAGTTGTAAAATCTATGACAGCAGAATCCGCTCAGAGAGCTGCTCTGGGAGCGGGTGCGATAGTAATGGATACAATTGCAACAAATGATGGAAGAATGCCTTATGAAAGAATTGAAATAATTAGAAATTTAAGACCCGATATGATTCTCTTAGCTGGAGGAGTAGACGGGGGAACAACAAAACATATCGCAGAACTTGCTGAAATTATTGCCGGTGCAAATCCAAGACCAAGACTGGGAATTGGATATAAACTTCCTCTCATTTATGCGGGAAATGTTGATGCAAGGGATTTGGTAAAAGATACAATAAAAGATAAAATGGAAATTGAGATAGTTGACAATATTAGGCCAACTCTTGAACAGGAAAATCTGGGACCTGCAAGTGAAAAAATCCATGAGCTTTTTATGGAACATGTTATGCAGCAGGCTCCTGGTTATCCAAAATTAATGGATTGGGCTGATGCCCCAATTATGCCTACTCCCGGTGCTGTTGGAACAATGATGCAGACAGTATCTGAAGAGAAAGATATGACAATTGTAGGTGTTGATATCGGTGGTGCAACAACCGACATTTTCTCGGTTTTTGAAATTGAAGATGATGAGGGAGAAATAACCAAAAAATTTAACAGAACTGTATCTGCAAATTTGGGAATGAGCTATAGTGTTTCCAACGTATTTACAGAGGCAGGTATGGAAAATGTAATGCGCTGGGTACCTATTGATATGAAGGAAAAAGATTTGAGAAATATTGTAAAAAACAAAATGATAAGACCTACAACAATTCCTAAAGCTCTGAAAAGTCTGATTTTTGAGCAGGGACTTGCAAGAGAAGCTTTACGTCTTGCTTTTGAACATCATAAAACATTGGCTGTTGGATTAAAAGGTGTTCAGCAGCAGAGAACAATTTCTGATGTGTTTGATCAGCAGGAATCAGGCCAGACACTTGTTAACATGATGGATCTTGATATGATTATTGGTAGTGGCGGAGTTTTATCCCATGCTCCAAGAAGAAATCAGGCAGCTTACATGTTAATGGATGCCTTCTTACCGGAAGGAATTACGCAGCTTACAGTTGATAGTATTTTTATGATGCCACAGCTGGGTGTTTTATCACAGGTGCATAAAAAGGCAGCTACCCAGGTTTTTGAAAGAGACTGTTTAATATATCTTGGAACAAGTATAGTTCCGGTAGGTAATGCCAAAAGATATGGCAAAAAAGCTATGGAAGTGACTATAGAATATCCATTAGCAAGAGAAGAATTCGAAGAAAAATATAAAAATGAAAATCTTCCTTATGATATATCTGAAATTATGAACAATAAAACTATTAAGAAAACAGTTAATTATGGTGAGATATTTAGAGTACCTTTAAAAAGAGAAGAAGAAGCAGTTGTAACAATAAATCCAACAAAAAGATTTGATATTGGTGAGGGAAAAGGAAATAAAAGAAAAATTAGAGTTACCGGTGGAACAGCTGGATTAATTTTTGATGCCAGAGGAAGAAAACCGTTCAATTTACCGCAGGATAAAAAAGAAAGATTGGAAAAATTAATTGAATGGTCTCAAGCAATGAATGCATATCCACTGGAAAGATTGAATATAGAGAAATAAAGGAGGTTTCAAGTGGCACAAGCTTTCACTCCAGGTTTAAAAGTAACAAAGGAAACAATTGTAAAAAAACGCAGAATTTTACCATTACAGGGAGAGGTTCTTGTAAAAAAAGGTGATAAAGTAAGTTATGATCAGGTAATTGCTAGAACGGAACTTCCGGGAAATGTTCAACCTTTAAATGTTGCAAATAAATTAGGTATAGCTCCTGAAGAAGTAAAAGATGTTATGCTTAAAGGCGAAGGGGAAAAGATTGAACAGGGAGAGAACATTGCTTTATATAAATCCTTTTTCGGACTTTTTAAAAATTATGTAAAGGCACCTATTGATGGAACAATTGATAATATTTCAGATGTTACCGGTCAGGTTCTTTTAAGGGAGCCACCTATTCCAATAGAGGTAGATGCCTATGTTAACGGGAAAGTTATAGATGTAGTAGAAAAAGAAGGTGCAGTAGTAGAGTCTGTAGCTACATTTATCCAGGGAATTTTTGGATTATCAGGAGAAAAAAATGGAGAAATTGTTATAGCAGTAAACTCAAGGGATGAAGAACTTACAGCAGACATGATAAAAGAAGAGTATAAAAATAAAATTGTAGTCGGCGGTTCATATATTAGAGCAAAAGCCATCAAAAAGGCTCAAAAAGTTGGTGTTAGCGGAATAGTAGTAGGCGGCATTGATGATCATGATATAAAAGAACTGCTTGGTTATGACATAGGTGTTGCAATTACAGGACATGAGGAGATAGGTTTTACCCTTGTTGTTACAGAAGGTTTTGGAGAAATGCATATGGCAGAAAGAACTTTTGACCTTTTAAAAGAAAATGAAGGAGAATGGGCATCTATAAATGGTGCTACACAGATAAGAGCAGGAGTTCTAAGACCTGAAGTAATAATACCAAAAGAAAAAGATTCGGCTGATATGGCAAAAGAAAGTACAGAAAGTCATGGACTAGAAGTTGGTGATCAGGTAAGGATTATTAGAGAACCTAATTTTGGGGAGATAGCAGAAATTGTTGAAATGATCCCGGAACTTCAGGAACTCGAATCCGAATCAAAGGCCAGAACTTTTAAGGTAAAACTTGTCGAAACAGGGGAAGAAAGTATCGTCCCCCGTGCTAATGTAGAGAAAATAGAAGAGTAATGAAGGAAAAATATTTTAATAAATTAAAGAATTTATTGAAAAATTCATATAGTCCCTATTCCGGTTTACGGGTAGGGGCTATTTTAATTTCTGAGGATGATAAAGAATTTAAAGGAGTTAATGTAGAAAATGTATCCTTTGGATTAACAATATGTGCAGAAAGAGCAGCTCTGTTTAATGCTGTTGCAGCTGGCAAAAAAAAATTTAAAAAAATCTTTATATTAAGCAGTTCCGACCAGATTATCTATCCATGTGGTGCTTGTCTTCAGGTTCTTTCAGAATTTGTTGATAATTCTTTTAGAATAGTTCTTTTTTCTAGAAATGGAAAAGAAAAAACATATAAAATTACTGAATTATTGAAAAAGCCTTTTAATAAATGATTTTTACCTGAATTATTTTCAAGATAAGATATACTTAAAATTATTAAAAATACTTTTTGATATATCTGGAACATTTTGCGGGGTATTTATTTTGTAATAAAGGATTGTTAACAGATATAAATATGGATTTTGAATAGTAATTATCACTTTTATTTGGATTATACATGTGTTATAATGTTTTTTGATTTAGGAGGTGTTTGCTATGGCTGATATTAGGGATAGTGATAAAATAATTCAGAATATGGCTGATAAAGGAGACTTAGAGGACATGAAGAGTAAAATAGTGAAGGCAAATGAAGTATTACCCAATAGATTGTTTATATTGCCTTTGAAATCAAGACCTATCTTTCCGGGTATTGTAGCTCCCATTACTGTAAGTGATGAGGATATGAAAGAAATGATTGATGATATCATGGAAAGAGACCATTTAATAGGGTTTTTATATATGAAAAATGATGTAGAAGATTATGATGAGATTACTGAAGATGATCTGTATGAGGTGGGAACTGTAGCTAAAATATTTAAAAAAGTACAGTTGCCGGAAGGTCAATATAATATACTAGTTAATACTATTAAAAGATTTGAAGTTAAAAAATTTATATCTATGGACCCATATATTACTGCAGCGGTGGATTATCAGGAAGATATATTAGAAGAAGAAGATGCGGAAATTAAAGCCTTAACCAAAAATGTCTATGCAGATATAAAATATATTATTGAAAATAATCCTTTAATGAGTAAAGAAATGAAATTAAATTTATTTAATATTGATGAAGACCCCGGAACTCTCGCTGATCTGGTTGTAAGTATTTTAAATGTTGAACCGGAGCAGCAGCAGGAGATACTTGAGATTTATGATGTTAAAAAACGATTGAATCAGCTTCTTGTTCTGTTGAATCAGGAAAAAGAGATGTTAAAAATGCAAAACAAGATAAGAAAAGAAATTGAAGAAAAGGTTTCAGAGCGTCAGCGTGAGTATTTTCTCAGAGAGCAATTAAAGATGATAAAAAAGGAACTGGGGATTGAAAAGGATGAGAAAACACAGGATGTTGAGCAATTTAAGGAAAGATTCGAAAAAATTAAATCAGGATTAAACGAAGAGGCAGAGGAAACAATAGAAAAGGAACTGGAAAAACTGGAATTGCTGGAAACTAAATCTGCTGAATACGGTGTTGTAAGAAATTATTTAGACACCCTCTTATCTCTTCCATGGGATGAAAGAACTGATGATAATGTTGATATTGATAGAGCACAAAAAATTCTTGATAAAGATCATTATGGATTAGAAGATGTTAAAGATCGTATTCTTGAATTCCTGGCTGTTAAAAAAATGAAACCCAGTTCAAAGGGATCGATTGTATTGCTTGTTGGTCCTCCGGGTGTTGGTAAAACATCTGTTGGAAGGTCGCTGGCAAGAGCAATGAATAGGAAATTTTATAGATTCTCCCTTGGCGGAATGAAGGATGAATCTGAGATCAAGGGGCATAGAAGAACCTATGTAGGAGCAATGCCTGGCAAAATAATGCAGGCTTTAAAAACTGTTAAAAGTAAAAATCCTATTATAATGCTTGATGAGGTAGACAAGCTTGCAATTAGCTATCAGGGAGATCCTTCAGCTGCTCTTCTTGAAGTGCTTGATCCCGAACAGAATTCTACCTTTAGAGATCATTATCTGGATGTACCGTTTGATTTGTCCGAGGTTTTATTTATTTGCACTGCAAATAAAATAGATACTATACCGCGTCCATTACTGGATAGAATGGAAAACATAAGATTGCCCGGTTATATTGACCAGGAAAAGGTTGAAATAGGTAAACAATATCTTGTACCAAAATCATTAGAACAGCACGGTATTGATAATGATCTGGCAACAATTAGAAAAAGTGCTTTACGGGTTATAGCAAAAAAATATGCCCGGGAAGCCGGCGTAAGAGATATGGAAAAAAATATAAATAAGATCGTTAGAAAAATGGCTCTTAAATTGGCCAAGAAAAATGAAGAGGACAGAGAAAAGATTACCGTCTACAAAAATGATGTAGAGGATTATCTGGGTAAACCCAGATTTGAGAAACAGAGCTGGCAAAAAATTACAAAGCCTGGTATGGTCAAAGGTCTTGCGTGGACACCTATGGGCGGAGATACACTTGTTATTGAAGCTATATTTATTAAAGATAAAAGCAGTAAGGATTTAAAATTAACCGGTCAGCTGGGTGATGTCATGATGGAATCTGCGAACATTGCCTATAGCTATGTTAAATCAGTTACCGATAAATACGACATTGATAGTGCAATAATTGAGAACAGAGGAATACATCTTCATGTACCTGCAGGAGCTATAAAAAAGGATGGACCATCGGCAGGTATTACTATGGTAGTTGCACTACTTTCTTTATTAACGGACAAAAAAATTAATGATAGGTTAGCGATGACAGGAGAAATATCGCTAACGGGAAATGTACTACCGGTTGGGGGTATAAGAGAAAAAGTCGTTGCTGCCAAAAGAGATAAAATAAAAGAAATTATAATTCCTGAAGCGAATAAGAGAAATTATGAGGATATCCCTGATAAGGTTAAAAAAGGAATAACTCCTCATTTTGTAACCAGGATGGAAGAAGTAGAAAAAATTGTATTAAAATAAACGAATTGCGTTCATTATAGCTTGACAGAAAATACATTATATGGCACTATGCTCAGTGAAAGATATTAAAATAGAAGGAGGCAGTTTTGAGCTACAAAATTGTTGTATTAGCAAAGCAGGTACCTGATACCCATGATGTATCGGGGGATGTAATGAAAGAAGATGGGACTATTAACAGATCTGCTTTACCGGCAGTGTTTAATCCCGAGGATTTAAATGCACTGGAGATGGCCCTGGAAATTAAAGATAAATATGATGCAGAAATTCATGTTATTACTATGGGACCGCCTTCAGCAGTGGAAATATTAAAACAATCTCTGTATAGAGGGGCAGATAAGGTATATTTAGCAAGTGATATAAAGTTTGCAGGTTCTGATACATGGGCTACGGCGTACTCTTTAGCCAGCATTATTGAAAAGATTGCTCCGGATTATGATATGGTATTTGCGGGAAGACAGGCAATTGACGGGGATACGGCTCAGGTAGGGCCCCAGGTGTCTGAAAAGCTTGATATTACACAAATAACTTATGTTAAAACCCTAAATGAATTGAATAATAAAAAAGCTAAATTGACGAGAATGATAGAGGGTGGAGAAGAAGTAATTGAAGCGAACTTCCCTTTTCTTGCTACTGTTGTTGATGAAGCTAATGATCCCAGACCACCGGAAGTAAGAAAAATGATGAAATATAAAAATGCCATGACCAGACTGAATTTCAAAGATGCTTTACACAAAATGGTTAAATTTGATGATGAAAAAGAATTAAAAAATTATTTAAAAAATAGAGGATTATTAATCCCGGTTATTGAGGTAAGCGACCTTGATATTGACCTTGAAAAAATAGGGATCTTTGGATCTCCAACAAAAGTAAAAAATATTGAAAGTGTGGTTCTAAAAAAGGAAAAAATAAAAGAATTACAGCCTGATAAAAATGGAGCAATGCAGCTAATGAGAGAACTCAAAAATGCTAAAATAGTAGGGTAGGTGGATTATGAAAAGAACAGGTAGTGTAATGGTGTTTGTTGAACAGCAGGAAGGAAAAATAAATGATGTAAGCTTTGAACTTTTAAGTAAAGCTTCAAAACTTGCTGAGGATCTTGATGAAAAAGTTAGTGCGTTTATTATTGGGGACAGGGTAGAACATCTTCTTGATGAAATAAGCGAGTACGGTGCAGATAAAATATATTATTGTGAGGATGAAGAGTTAAAATATTATAAAACAAAGCCGTATTTTAAAGTGGGGAAAAAAATAATTAGAAAAGAAAATCCTCAAATAATATTATATGGAGCTACAAAAATAGGTAGAGACCTTGCTCCAAGACTGGCTTCTTATTTATATACAGGTTTGACAGCCGATTGTACAGAACTAAAAATAGGTGAAGAAAATATGCTATACCAAATCAGGCCTGCTTTTGGAGGTAATATAAGAGCAACTATAATTTCGCCGGATTATCTGCCACAAATGGCAACTGTTCGGGAAGGCGTTATGCAGAAAAAAAAGAATAAAAAAGATTCCGAAAAAATAAAAGTAGATGTAAAGTTAGAAGAATCAGAAGTTAATGATGTACGAATTATTGATAGAAGTAAAAAAGTTAAAAAGATAAATTTGAAAGATAAGGAAATAATAATATCAGGTGGAATGGGGCTCGGTTCCAAAGAAGGCTTTGATATGATATTTGAATTCGCTGATATGCTAAATGCAGAGGTGGGAGCTACCAGAGCAGCTGTGGATGCAGGTTTTGTAGAAAAAGAAAGACAGATTGGACAGACAGGAACTACCGTGCGTCCCAAGCTTTATTTTGCAATTGGAATTTCTGGAGCAATTCAGCATAGAGCCGGTATGGAAGATTCTTTTAAAATAGTAGCTGTTAATACCGATCCGGATGCTCCTATTTTTGATGTTGCAGATTATAAAATTGTTGGAGATTATAAAGAAGTTGTTCCTAATCTCATGAACGCTTATGAAGATTTAAAAAAATAAATGATAAGGAGAGTTATATATGGAAAACTTTTTCCTTGATAATAAAGATATGTTATTTAAATTTGATAATTTTAATCTTGCAGAAATAGTGGAATTATATGAAGATGAATATAGACAGGCCGATAAATATGAGTATGCTCCGGAAAACTATGAAGAGGCTATGTTAAACTATAAAAAATCTTTAGAAATTATGGGCCAGATCTGCGGAGAAGAAATTGAACCTATGGCAGAAGATATCGATGAAGAAGGACAGAAGTTGGAAAACGGAGATGTGAAATACCATCCTAATACTAAAAAGGCCCTGGAATTATTGAGAAAAGCTGGATTTACTGGAGTGACTATACCAAGAAAGTATAACGGTCTTAATTTTCCGACTGTTATATATATCATGTTAATAGAACTGGTTGCCAGAGCAGAAGCCGGTCTTATGAATATTTTTTCTCTTCAGGATATTGGAGAAACTATCTTTGAGTTTGCAAGTGAAGAAATAAAAGAAAAATATGTAAAAATGTTTGCTAATGGAGAGGTTACCGGGGCAATGATTTTAACCGAACCAGGAGCAGGTTCTGATCTACAGCGGGTTAGAACTAAAGCTGTATATGATGAAAAAAAAGATGAGTGGAAGCTGTATGGGACCAAAAGATTTATAACAAATGGTAATGCCGATGTTTCGCTTGTATTAGCAAGGAGTGAAGAAGGAACTACTGATGCAAGAGGCCTTTCAATGTTTCTTATAGAGAAAGATGATTCCGTTCAGATAAGAAGGATAGAAGATAAATTAGGTCTGCATGGCTCTCCTACCTGTGAGATGCAGTTCAATGGAACAGAGGCTAAATTGATAGGTAGAAGAAGAATGGGACTTATTAAATATGTAATGGAACTGATGAATGGTGCCAGATTGGGGATAGCAGGACAGGCTCTGGGAATAGCCGAAGCTGCCTATAGAGCTGCATATGATTATGCAAAAGAAAGAGAGCAGTTCGGGAAATCTATAGAGAATTTTCCAGCAGTATATGATATGCTTACAGATATGAGAATTAATATTGAGGCTGCAAGAGCATTAACATATTATACCTCCCAGATGGTTGACTATAAAAAAGCGTATCAGCGCAAATATGAGCAAACAGACGAACGGGAATACAGAAAAAAAATGAAGGAATATAAAACAATAGCTGATACATTAACTCCTATGTCCAAGGCTTACTCCTCGGAGATGTGCAACGATGTGGCATATAAAGGACTGCAGGTTCATGGTGGAGATGGCTTTATGAAAGATTATGATATACAGCGACATTACCGAGATGCGAGAATTACAAATATATATGAAGGAACCACCCAGCTCCAAATTGTGGCTGCCATAAGGGGAGTAGTAACCAAAAAGCTAGAACCGGTATTTGATGAACTGGAGAATAAAGTTTCAAAGGGATGCAATGAACAAATTGCCATGATTAAAGAGATGAGAAAAAAATTAAATAACTCCATTAAAAACTACAAAGATATGTCTGATGAAGAAAAAGACTTTTATGCGAAATATCTTGTAGATATGGCAACTAAAATTATCACATCGTATTTGCTGTTAATTGATGGTATGAGAATTAAGCGTAAAATGATTATTGCGAAAACTTATATCAGACGCTCAAAAGCAGAAATAAATAAATATGTGGAAATTATTGAAAATCTTTCCGGTTTAGTTGTAGACAACAAAGAACTTATTTATGATATTGAATAAGATTCTTTCTTATTCAATATCATTTTTTATTTAAAAATTTTAATATATTCATTTCCCATATTTAAATATATAATTGAGGCTGTCTGAAAACTAAAACTGGTATGAAATTTGTATTATATATTATTTATTTGATGTGTTATAACATAAAATCCTAAAGTTTTTAAATTATTTCTGTAATTCCTGCCCTGTCCCAAAGGGCCAACTTGTTTGCTTAGATTTTATTAATGACTTATTCACTAAAATAATTAAACTCGCCCTGCTTTGCAGGACTCAGACAGCAATTATTTTTTTAAATCAAGATTAAAAGCGTTTATTAAGCCATAAATGCGATTAACAAAAAGATAATGAATGTAAATAATTTAAAAAAACTTTAGGATTTATATAGCGGGAATATTGAGAAGTGATTATTTATATAACTGTATTTTATTTTTTAATCATAAAAATAGTTTTTAGACAGCCTTAATTATAAATCTGTGTTTTACTATGATATTGATTCTCCTTTTTGCTGTGATATAATTAATTAGATTAAGCAGAAAATTGGGAGCAAAAATGAAATTTGATTATCGGTTTTATATCATTTCTCTTATACTAATACTTTTTACCCTTTATTTTCTATATCTTATTATAAAACAATTTTTTAAGGTAAACAAAAAAAAGATTAAAAGATTTCAAAAAAATAGTTTTATTAAAAATATAATATTTTTGCTATTATTTTTTGTATTTTTATTTTTATCAACTACGATGATTTTTTTCTTCTTATCTTTAAAATCCTATAATGTTTTTACCCATGAAAAAGATGTAGCAAGAATCAGGTGTGTAAATATTAACAATAAAGGATCTCTAATGGAAATATCGGTTGAGCCTATTGATGAAAATATAAGAAAGGTTCAAAACAAAAAAATTAGAGGGGATTTGTGGGCTGTTGATTCTTATATATTAAAATGGCATCCCCTAATGAATCTTTTAGGGTTTAAAACCCATTATAAAATTTTAAGTGTTTATGGTAAATATGAAGATGTAGAGAAGGAAAGAAATAAAAAACATGATGTACTGTTGTTAGCAAAAAGGAATGATAACAAATACTGGATAAAACTTTTGAAAAATGATAAAAACCTGTTTTTTATTAAATCGGTTTATGGTAGCTCAATTTTTCAGTATCCATCAAAAGAAAAGGAATTTTTGTTAAAAATTAGTAGAACAGGATTAACTCTGGAAAAAAGAGGAGATTATAAAAATTGAAAATTATAGATCTGCATTGTGATACATTCATGAAATTATTTAAAAATAAAAATAAAAAATTTAAAAATAATGATTATCATATTGATATAAATAAATTAATAAAAGGTGATTCATTAGCCCAATTTTTTGCTATGTTTATATATAAAAATATCGATTATGAAAAGAAGGGTTATGATAGTATATTTGAGTTAACTCTCGATATGATTGACTATTTTCATCAGCAAATAAACAAATATGATAAAGTTGAATTTGCCTCTGATATAGATGATTTGAATAAAAATGAAAAAGCGAATAAAATATCAGCTTTTCTTACTCTTGAAGAAGGAGGGGTTGTTGGAAATGATTTGAACAAAATAAAAATTCTCTATGAAACAGGGGTAAGAGCTATTACTTTAACATGGAATTTCCCAAATACTATTGGATATCCAAATTGTAAAGAAGAATATCAAAGCAAGGGATTAACCCGGTTTGGTAAAGATGCAGTAAGAATGATGAATGATTTGGGAATTCTTATTGATGTGTCCCATCTTTCGGATGGGGGGTTCTATGATGTGCTTGAAATTTCTAATGATCCATTTATAGCTACTCATTCTAATGCAAGAAATATTCATAATCACAGTCGGAATTTGACGGATAGGATGATAAAAGAAATTTCAGAATCCGGAGGGGTAATTGGGATAAATTTTTGTGCGGCCTTCTTAGCTGAGAATGAGATCTCTAAAATCTCCGATATATTAAACCATATAAATCATATAAAAAAAATTGGCGGAGCTGAATCTATAGCGATAGGCTCTGATTTTGATGGAATAGACTGTGGAATGGAAATTGAGGATTATTCTCACATACAAAAATTGGTTGATGCACTTAAAAAGAATGGTTATAGTGAAAGAGAAATTGAACAAATTGCGTATAAAAATGCAAAAAGAGTTATTAAACAGGTGTTATAAATAGGAGGATTACATATGATAATTGTTACTGGAGGAGCAGGGTTTATTGGCAGCAATATAATTAAAGGGTTAAATGAAAGAGGATATGAAGATATTTTAATAGTTGATGATTTAAAAGACGGAAATAAAAGCAGAAATATGAATGCTCTGAAATTTTCAGATTTTATAGATAAAAACGATTTCATCAATTCTCTTGAATATTTTAGAAATTCTGATATTGATGCTTTTTTTCATCAGGGGGCCTGTACTGATACAATGGAAAATGATGGGAGATACATGTTAAAGAATAACTATGAATACAGCAAGGACCTACTTCATTTTGCTATGGAGGGGAAAATTCCATTTATATATGCATCCAGTGCTTCGGTTTATGGGCAGGGAGAAAAAGGGTTTGAAGAGAAAAGAGAGAATGAAAACCCCTTAAATGTTTATGCTTTTTCAAAATTTCTTTTTGACCAGTATGTTAGAAAATATTTAAAAGAAGCAAAATCCCAGATTGTTGGATTGAGATATTTTAATGTTTATGGTCAGCAGGAAAATCATAAAAAAAGAATGAGTTCTCCAGTTTTGAAATTTTATAATCAATTGAAAGAAAATAAAAAAGCAAAAGTTTTTGAAGGAAGCGAAGATTTTTTAAGAGATTTTGTCTATGTTGATGATGTGGTTGATGTTAATTTGTTTTTTTATAAAAATAGTGAAAAAAATGGAATATTCAACTGCGGTACAGGACAACCGAAAAGTTTTATTAAAGTGGCAAAAAAGCTAATTGATTTATTATCCTATGGTGAGATTGAGAACATTCCCTTCCCTGAAAAATTAAAGGGGAAATATCAGGATTTTACAAAAGCAGAATTAACAAAATTGAGAAACGCCGGTTATAAGAAGGAATTTAAAACTCTTGAAAAAGGTATTGAACTTTATTTCAATTATCTGGAAAAGAATGAAGGATTTCTGTATTTAAAAGAAAATCAGTAAAGGGGAAACAGTGAAGTTGTTTATTTCATTTGATCTGGAGGGAATGGCTGGAATTACCTTCTGGAGAGAAATTAGTGAAAATAAAGAACAATACCGATATTATAAAAAAATTGTTACCGATCAGATAAAATATGTTTGTGAATCTCTTTTTAAACACTTCAAATTGTTAAGATCAATAACTCTCTGTGATTCACATGCTTTTGGAAATAATTTCTTATATGATGAACTACCGGATAATGTGGATTTGATAAAGGGGTATCCTAGAAGATACTACATGATGGAAGGGCTTGATGAGAATTATGGGGGAGTAATATTTTTAGGATACCATGTCGGTATTGGAAAAATAGGTAATATGGATCATACCTACTCTGCAGGTATAATTCATAATATCAAAATCAATAATAAAATTGCAAATGAATTTTTAATAAATTCATATTTAGCTGGTGAAATGAAGGTACCGGTTATTATGGCGGCCGGGGGGAATAAATTTATAAATCATGTTAAAAGCTATAATGAAAATATTGAGACTGCTGTATTAAAAGAAGAAATAGGGAAATTTTCTGCTAAAATGATAAATATGGAAAAAATAAAAAAAAGAATTGATAAAACTGTTTCCAGTATAAAGTCAGTTGAGAAATATCCTGTAATATCTGTAAAAAAACCAATAAAAGGTGAAATAGAGCTTAAGGATACAAAGTATTCTGAAGTTGCTTCTTTGATACCGGGCATTAAAAGAATAACGGGTAGAAAAATTATATTTTATTCGGATACAATGAAATCGTTTTATGAAACATTAATGGCAATTATTTTTTGCTGCAAAGGATTACCAAATTTATAAAATTAATAATTATTTAAAATCTTCAATTCCGACCGGTCAATAAACGGGGCAAAATGAAAATCTAAGCAGCTGATTTTGAACAATTATAAGATGGAAGTTTTCAAAAATAATAGTATAGAAAAAATTAAGGGTCTTTATTAAATGCAATTTCCGATAAGTTTTCTCTAAATTTCCGTAAAAAATATTAATCTAATAATTTCAAAAAAAAATTGAAAACAAATCTTTATTATTATCTGTATTCCATCGATTACTTTACAGTTAATAATAAATTGTTCCATTCACTGATTGCCTGGAGGTATAATATAAAAAGCAAAGCAATAATAAAGGTAATATGGAATTGTGTATTTTTTTGGTTTTAAATTGAAAAATCAATCTATAATAAGATTATCGATATAAAGGCAAAAAATTAAATCGATAAGTTGAATTATTTCAACTACTTACTATATTTAATATATTAATGTTAATCTATATTAATCGAGGGGGTAAAATGAGATTCAAAAGTATATTTTGTTTAGGTATATTTTATATTTTTTTTATAATCTCTGCATCGGCTCAAAATGTGGAACATGTTGCTAAAATAGATTTTATATCAGGGGATGTTGTAGTATATCAGGACAATTCCTGGAAGGAAGTTCGCTTAAACCAAAAACTATATGAGGGAGATCTTATTGAAACTAAGAAGAACAGCTATGTAGAAATACTATCAACAGACAAAAATATAAAAATTGAAGTTGAAGAAAAGACAAGAATTGAAATAAAAGAGTTTAAAAAAGAAAAAAAAACAATTAAATCTTTTTTCGGAAAATTGTGGAATAAAATTAAAAGTACTGTAGGCCAGAGATATGAAGTTGAAACTCGGTTTGGTAGAGCAGGTGTTAGGGGTACTGAATTTGCCGTAACAATGGATCCAGAAAAGGGAATGGATGTAATTTGTGAAGAGGGAGAAATTTATCTAAAAAATATTTCCGGGAATGAACAGATTGTAAAAGCCGGTTTTAAATCCGGAATTGATAAAAAAGGAAAACTTCTAAAAGTTGAAAAATGGGAAAAAAGAAAAAGAATGAAGGACAGCTTAAAATCAAAAAAAAGAGATGAAATAGAAAACAATATTAAAACCATTGAAAACAGTCTAAATCAACTGGAAAAAAAATATTCCAAAAAAGAATTTGAAAAAATGAATGAGCTGTTTCAAAAAACCAATAAATTGATTAAAAAATTTAATTTCGAAATAGCAAAATGGGAAGATATTAATAAAAGGGTTGAAAAATTTCTAAGAGAATATAATAAAAGAAAAAAATATAACCTAAATGATAGACTAAAATATTATTGGACAAAAATTAAATTCTGGAAGGGTAAAATTAAAGATGAAAAAAACATTGCTAATATTAATTATTTGGAAAATGATTTGAACAGCTTTTATGTTTTTTATAAAATCTCAAAAAAAGACCTTGAAGGAATATTAAATGATAGTGAATATGGAGAAAGTATTCATCGTTCGGAATTAAAAAAAATAAAAGATGAAATTGATAATCTCTATAATAAATATCTCAAGCTGAAGGAATTAATTAGACTGGAGAAAAACAGTTTTAAAATATTTTCAAATTTTGAGCATAAAATATTTTCATTTAGGAGGAATCTATATAACATTTTAATTGAAGTCGGTTCTATTGAACAGTGGCTTGATGAAGTAAAAAGAATACTTGCCACAGGGGAAATACCGGCCGATTACAAATTGCAGGCAAGAAAACTTTATAGGCTCATTCAAAATTACAGGAATTTGAGAAGTAATTATAGTAATTATAAAAGAATGATTATGGAGATAGAGCAAAAAGATTTATTCATAAAATCCAAAAGGCTTATGAGAAAAAAGGAAAGAATAGAACGCCTTCTGAAAAGTTTTAGATTTATATCGGGAAATGATAATGTTAGTCTGCATTTTGATAGATTACATAAAAAGTTTATGCCTCTAATAATGTTTTTCAACAGCAGTGAGGGGAAGGAGCTTCTATCATGAAAAAAATGTTTTTTATACTTGTATTGATATTTTTGATTTCAGTAGTATGTATACATTCAGTGGAGTATGGTGGAGACTTAACATTGGGAGCAACATATTCCAATACAGAAGATAATTATTATTTAATAAATGATAAAGAGGAAAGAATTTATGGAGAAAGCCTTTTTAATTTTTTTGTGAAAAGAGAAAATATTTCAGCAGATATCTCTGCTGGACTAATAAAAGATGATTTCTACTATGAAAAAAGTGGTTCTGTCGGAGTGTCAATAATAAATGGAAAATATGGCAATTTGAGAACAGTCTATAGTTATTTAAATAACGAAGACCTATCAACGGAAAGTTTTGATTATAATAAAAATGATATTTCATTAAATTTTATGAAATATTTCAATGATAATTTCTTCATTAATACCGGAGGAGGATATTATTCAATTAACTATGAAAACAAAAACGAAGATATTCAGGATTATAATACTTATTTACTTGATATGATTTTAAATTATAAATTTGTGACTTTGGTTTCGGAGTATGAGATTTATAATTATTCAGAAGGACTTGTTCCAGATGTACAAAATTATTACAATAAGATTTCTCTAAATATTTACAAACCTTATTTTATAATTAATAATGATTTAGGATATGATTGTAGAAAATATGAAAATGAAAATTACGATTACTATAATTATCATATTTTAACAAACAATTTAAGAATTGGTAAAAGGATTAGCAAAATATTTTTGCCATTTATTATTGGAAATATTAGCCAGCAGAATACAGAATCAGTAGAAAAAAATTATTATATGTGGGAAAGCGGTATCGAATTAAATATATTTGAAAATCCTATTGAAATAAAAATATTATATGGGCAATTAAAGTATGATAAGCTAAGTTATGAAAATTTAAATTATGATAAATATCTTTTTGCATTTAATTATAATTATTATGCAAATAAAATTTTCTTGAATATTTCCGAAGATTTCCAGTTGAATTATTATTCTGATATTCGGGAATCCATAAATGATGAAAGTTTAAACAGCGGTTACATCAATAGTATAAATTTTGACTTTGAATATACAGTGATTCCCCAAATAAGGATTAGACTTGGGGGATTTCATGAATATAACAACAATTATCTTATAGAGGAAAGTGAAAACAATCCTGCGGATGATTATAAAGATTATTATCAGTACAGGGGATTAATTGGAATGGGCTATAATTTGCACTATATGTATTTATTTAATGTTGACTTTGAGTATATTAAAACAGTTTATAATACAAACAAAAGCAGCAGCAGTGATTTTAATATTACAGCAACAATGCAGCTTTCCTTTTAAATATTTATTTTTGATACGGCCTCATTCAGATCTGATTTTATAAAGAGATCAATTTCTTCTTCAGGTATTCCAATATTACCTTTATTGATGATTATTTTTGTTGCAGAACTGAAAAGTGGAAACATTGCTGCTGGCTGAACTGTTAAAGAGGATCCCAATATTAGCAGAACATCTGCTTTTTTAACTTCATTAAATGCTTTTTCTATATCCTTTACAGGTTCTCCAAAAAAGACCACATCGGGTTTAACTATTCCGCCACATTCACATATCAGCTTTTCTTTTTCAATTAAATTTATTTTCATCCATTGAAAATTATATTCTCTGTTGCATTTAAGGCAGTGCCCCTTATTGTATGTGCCATGAATGTGAATTATATTTTTTGAGCCTGCCTTAATGTGAAGATTGTCGATATTTTGTGTAATTAAGGTTTTTAGGATGTTTTTTTCTTCCAGTTTGGCAAGAAAGTAATGTGTTTTGGTGGGTTCAAGTTCATCTATTTGGGTTAAAAGTTCTTTAGAAAATTTGAAAAAATGGGAAGGATCTTTTTTAAAGTAATTATAATCAAATGTCTTCTGAGGATCATATTTTTTGGATTTATAAATTCCGTTTTTCCCCCTAAAATCGGGGATGCCTGCATCGGTAGATACACCTGCACCAGTAAGGGCTACAGTATAAGTTGAATTTTTTAATAAATCTTCTAATTTTTTAATTTTATCGTCCATAATTTAATTTTGATAAATTTTTTCTTTTAAAACTGCAATATAAGGAAGATTTCTATATTTACCTGCATAGTCGAGGCCGTATCCAACAACAAACTCATTGGGTATTTCAAATCCCTTATAACTTATATCAATATTAACTTTTCTTCTATCAGGTTTATCAAGTAATGTAGCAATACGAAGAGAATTGGGATTCTTTGAGTTTAGTACTTCTATAATTTTGTTAAGAGTTCTTCCGGTATCAATAATATCTTCTACAATTAATATATCTTTGTTGCCAACATCATATTTAACATCGTAGTTTATTCTGATATTTCCGGAAGAATATGTATTGTTCCCGTAGGAAGAAACATCCATAAATTCAAATTCAGCATTCAAATCCAGGTTTCTCGATAAATCAGACATAAAGATTACAGAACCTTTTAATATACCAATTAAAAGAATGTTTCCATTTCGGTAATCTTTACTGATCCGGTCTGCTAATTCCTTTACCTTTTTCTGAATTTGTGATTCTTCAATAAGAATTCTTTCAATATCTTTTTCCATTATTACCTCCATAAGTTGATTAAATTATAGGAATACTATTTTTAATTTCAAGGAAATTGTAATAAATCACTACGCAATTTTAAATTGCAAATGGCAAATGGCGAATTGCGAATTGAGGCTGTTTGAAAACTAAAACTGCTATGAAATTTGTATTATACATTATTTATTCGATGTGTTATAACATAAAACCCAAAAGTTTTAAATTGTTTCTGTAATTCCTGCCCTGTCCTAAAGGTCCAACTTGTTTGCTTAGATCTTACTAATGGCTTATTCACTAAAATAATTAAACTCGTCCTGCTTTGTAGGACTCAGACAACAATTTTTTTTAATCAAGATTATAAGCGTTCATTAAGCCATAAGTGCGATTAACAAAAAGATACTTAATGTAAATAATTTAAAAACTTTAGGATTTATATAGCGGAAATATTTGAAAAGTGATTATTTATATAATTGTATTTATTTTTTAATCATAAAAATAGTTTTTAGACAGGCTCAATTGCAAATGCAGGCTGTAAAGAAATACCAGCTAAATAATGAATAGTCAAAATTTTTAGAAAACAGTCATCCTGAATTTATTTCCAGACAAGTCTTTCCATAAGAAAGGGAAGGATCTACTCTAAAAGACTATATATCATCAATTATAGAAGATGCTGAAACAACCCTGAAACAAGTTCCGGTCAAGCCGACCCATAAGAAAGGGCAGTGCATGGTTTTTTCAGCATGACTTATTTATTAACATTTCTATATAATATTCAAATTATCTATTTCTTTACAGTCTGAATGGCGAATAGCGAATTGCGAATTAAAAAAATCTCTATCGAGATTTTTTTAATTAGATTCAGATAAACAATTTTAAAATTGCTTTTAGGATTTTTTAGTGAATAGTAAAAGTAAATAGGGAATAGCTTGTAAAATTAACAGGGATAATTTCGGTAATGAATGTTGCTTTTAAAAACAATTTTATGTAATGTGGTTATACTTGTTATCTGTATTCTGTTGACTGAATTTTGAACTTTCAAAAATATTTTTTGCAGATAACAGGATAAAGTTACACAGACAGTGAGGTGAAAAAAAGAAAGCTCCTCCGGTAGGATTTGAACCTACAACACTTCGGTTAACAGCCGAATGCTCTACCGTTGAGCTACGGAGGATTCTTACTGACAGGTATATTTATAATATTAATTTTGATATTTGTCAAGTAATTCCTTGAAAAATATTATAAAATTTTTTAAAAAAATTGGTGTTTCTACTTTACAGAAATTATTTCATAAGTATATTTTATTATAAACTTTATAATATTATTTACAAAGCAGTTTTAATAAAATATTGAAAAGATATGTAAACACTGTTATAATAATTAAATGGAAAACTAAAGGAGGTTTTATGGGTACACAAAGGTCTTTTTCTAAGCTTGAACGCAAGTATTCACCAGAATTAAGAGAAAAGGTTAGCTCCGCAGAGGATGTTTCGGATTTAATGAGAAATTTTTCTTCTATTGTTACATCTTTTTTGGACAGAGCTCTGGAGGATTATGAAGAAATTGAAATTGATGGCTATTCGGTAAATTTTGAACCCGGTAATGAAAAAAATTTTAAAATTGATAAGCGCCTTAAAACGAACGAAACTTTTAAAGAAATATGGGAGAACTCAGATCTTAGGAATGTCCTGAAAAGATTTGCTGATTCAGCTTATAAAAGATATGTTCACCTTGAAAAACATAATGAAAAGACCAATAAAAAAATAAGAAATTAATATATTAGGGGCATCGATTAAGATGCCCCCATCTACATATATATCAATATTTAATCCATATGTTCGGATTACTTTTAAATATCAAATATCTTTTTATTCTTATTTGAATCTTTAAATAAATATATTGACAAACCTTCTTTATTATTTAAGATTATGTTAAAAGGGGATTAATAATTTTAAGGAGGTTAATCGGATGGACAAATTACATTATTTATATTTTATTGCACCATTATCATCGATAATTGCTCTTATTGTTGCATATGTTTTTCATAAAAATATGAAGAAGAAAGATACAGGAACAAAAGAGATGGATGAGATTGCAGCTCATGTAAGAGATGGTGCTAAGGCATATTTATGGCAGCAGTATAAAGTAGTTACAATTGTTTTTGGCTGTACTTTTGTACTTTTTTTGATTCTTTCCTATCTTATGAAATTACAATCGGGATGGCTGCCCTTTGCTTTTTTATCGGGAGGATTCTTTTCAGCTTTATCCGGTTATTTTGGAATGAATACTGCTACACTGGCTTCAGTAAGAACAACAAATGCAGCCCGAACATCGCTTGATGGTGCTTTGAAAATTGCCTTTAGAAGTGGTTCGGTTCTTGGATTAACTGTTGTAGGGCTGGGACTGTTGAATATTTCAATTTGGTTCTATATATTACATCATTTAGTTGGTCTGGGTCTTGCTAAAACAACTACAATAATGCTTAGCTTTGGTATAGGAGCTTCTTTGCAGGCCTTATTTGCAAGGGTTGGAGGAGGAATTTATACTAAAGCTGCTGATGTAGGAGCAGATCTTGTAGGGAAAATTGAAGCGCATTTGCCCGAGGATGACCCCAAGAACCCTGCTTCAATAGCTGACAATGTCGGAGATAATGTTGGGGATGTTGCAGGAATGGGAGCGGATCTTTTTGAATCTTATCTCGGTTCTATTCTGGCTGCAGCTGCACTTGGTGTTGCTGCAGGCTATGGTTATGCCGGAGCAGTTCTTCCAATGATTATTGCCGGAGCAGGGATAATATTATCGATTATAGGAATATTAACGGTAAGAACAAGAGAAGGTGCAGAAATGGAAGAGTTAATTAAAGCTTTAAATAAAGGTACCTACCTTACTGCCGGATTAATAGTTGTTATTTCCTATATAATTGTGAAATTTGTTCTTCCAGTAGCGCTAGGAGTGTTTGGTTCGATAATTATAGGTCTTATTGTTGGTATAATAATTGGTAAATCGACAGAGTATTATACTTCCTATGCTTTCAAACCGACCAGGAAAATTGCAAAATCAGCCCAATCTGGACCTGCTACTGTAATTATAAGTGGAATAGGTGTTGGAATGATATCTACAATGATTCCCGTTGTAGCAGTAACATTAGGAATTCTGGGTAGCTATGTAGCTGCAGGGGGAATGGCTGATCCTTCAAAAGGGCTTTTTGGAGTTGCTATAGCAGCTGTTGGGATGCTTTCCACTTTGGGTATAACACTGGCGACAGATGCCTATGGTCCAATTGCTGATAATGCTGGGGGAAATGCAGAAATGACCAATCTCCCTCCAGAAGTGAGAGAAAGAACAGATGCTCTTGATTCTTTAGGAAATACTACAGCAGCTACCGGTAAGGGCTTTGCTATAGGTTCAGCTGCTCTAACAGCACTGGCTTTAATTGCGGCTTACATGCAGGAAGTAAAAATGTCATTGATGGAGTTTAAGGGATTAACTGAATTATCCAATGGAGTGAAAATTGTTGATGCTGCACTAAAAGATTTTATGATACATTTTAATATTAATCTTGCTAATCCAGCTGTACTTATCGGGTTGTTTTTAGGTGGAATGCTTGCATTTGTATTCGGGGGTATGACTATAAATGCAGTGGGACGTGCTGCAGAAGAGATGGTGGAAGAAGTAAGAAGACAGTTTGAGGAAATGGATGGAATTTTAGAAGGAGAAACAGAACCGGATTACAGATCCTGTATAAAAATTAGTACAAAAAGTGCTTTAAAGGAGATGATATTACCTTCATTGCTTTCAGTTGTGGTGCCGGTTATAGTTGGTTTAATATTAGGGGTTCCAGGGGTCATGGGACTTTTAGCAGGTACCTTAATAACCGCCTTTGTGCTGGCGATATTTATGGCTAACTCGGGTGGTGCCTGGGATAATGCAAAGAAGTATATCGAAACAGGTGAGTACGGTGGAAAAGGAAGTGATGCTCATAGTGCTTCTGTAATCGGGGATACCGTAGGAGATCCATTTAAGGATACCACAGGACCAAGTTTAAATATTTTGATAAAGCTTATGAGTATGGTATCAGTAGTTGTTGCCGGATTAGTAGTTGTATATGGCTGGTTAAACTTTTAAAAAATAATTCAAATATATTGTTTTTGCAGTGGTACGGGAAAAGTTTTCCCGTACTACTGCACTATTCTACCCGCCCCATAAAATCTTTTACTGTAGTATTTTTGATTTAAATTTGAAATTATTACCCCATTATTTGTAGAGGCATGAATAAAACGCTTATCTCCAAGATATATTCCTACATGTGAAGGACCCCTTTTATAAGTTTGAAAAAATATTAGATCGCCTTTTTTTATGCGATCAATCTGGATATTTTTGGAAAACTTATACTGTGGTGTCGAGTCTCTGGGAATTGATATCCCATTAATTTTAAAAACCAGATAGATAAAACCGGAACAATCCAGGCCGTTGGAGGAGGTTCCTCCCCATTTATAGGGCACACCCAGAAATTTTTTTGAAGTATTAATTATTTTATCTCGTATGGCTAAAATATTATTTGAAGCATCCGGTTGAAAAATATTATTTTTTGAAACCCAGCCCTTGAGCCCGGTTGGAAGTTCGATTAAGATTTTATTTGCTTTATCATCAATAATTTTATATTTTGTTCCTGCTGAAAGTTTAATTTTTCCGCTATCAGTATGCAAATCGATCCATTTTTTATGTACTATCTTATTAAACTCTTTTTTTATTTTATGCTTTGTAAGCAGGTTAATTTTTTTTTCCTGCACCCAGCCCCTATAATTACTCTGTTCTGGAATTTCCACATAATAATAATCATTTTTACTTTTTAATATTTTTATATAAGTACCCATTAGTATTTCAGTAACTTTATCCGAGTTATTTTTTGCTTTTTTGAATACTTCCACTACTTCTTCAGATACAATTCCATTCTGAGGATAGTTATAAAAAATTATTAATGATTCGTTTTCCAATAGATAGTTTCTATTTTTTCTTAATTGAATTTTTATTTTATTATCATATATTCTGACAGTTTTAATAATTTTATAATCAATTACTTTGAAATCTTCATCGAGCCGCTCATAGGAAATTAGAGTTATAGTTTTTTGATGTCTGTTCTTGCTAATATTTTTTATGTTAATATCCTGAAATCTTATCTGAACAAAATCGGATTTAAAATCAAAACTAAGAGAGGAAGAAAAAATTACAAGGATCGAAAATAGAAATAAAATGAATAATAAAATTATCTTTTTCAATTTTGTTTAATATCAAGATTGTCTTTTTTTATCCAACCATTTTGTCCATCCGGCAGTAAAATTAAAGCCCATTTTCCTTTTTGGTTTAGAACTTTTATATTAGTACCAATATTAATTTTTGAAAGGGTAATGCTGGATTCTCTTGGAACCAATTTTATTTCAACATTTTGGCTTAATCTATCTATTTTATCTTCATTCGGATATTTTATTGTAACCACTATGGAGTTATCTTTTTTAGATACTGTATGATTTAATTTTCTGGTTAACTCAAGAACAAATCTAACTGTGTTGTTGTCAAACTGGGCGACTACAGCTCTTTGAAAAGGGTCTCTATCAATATATATATTTTTTTTTGGAGGGGTAATAGTTGAATCCTCAATATCCACAACTATTCTATAAGGGTCATTTAAAATCATTTTATTAAATACAGGTTCTTTTTCGAAGGAAATGGTTATCTGGTATAGATTTTTATATTCGTTGAT
>VSIX01000039.1 GCA_008086245.1 Candidatus Mcinerneyibacterium aminivorans | reverse complement strand
GGCTGGAAGCATGATGTTGATTTGAAAGTGATTCAGTCGGCAATTGATGCAAATGAAAAACAGAAAATGAAAATGGTTGAGAAAATTGAAAAGAAAATGGGAGATCTTGAAAATAAAACTATTACTATTCTTGGGCTAACATTTAAACCTGAAACCGATGATATGAGGGAAGCTCCTTCTTTAACAATAGTTCCGGAACTTATAAATAAGGGTGCAAAAATTCAGACATTCTGTCCTGAAGGATTCAAGGAAGCAAGCTGGAGATTAAAGGATTATGAAGAAGATATTAAATACTGTAAGAATGAATATGAAGCTGCAAAAGAAAGTGATGCAATAGTAATACTTACTGAATGGCATCAGTTTAGAGGTATGGACTTGAAAAAATTAAAGAAAAATATGAAGAGTAATTATTTCTTTGATTTTAGAAATATATACTCCCATGATGGCAATGTTTCTGAGTTATTTGAATATGAGGGTGTTGGAATTTAAAAATCCCTGACGCGATTTTTTAGTAACAAAGGTAATTCATAAAACAAACTTAAAGTAATAAGTGATGGATGCTATTTCAAAGATGTAATACCGGGTAAATAATTTGAAATGTAACATCTTTAAAGGCATAAAAATATCTAAAAATACTTTTCATAATATATTGCAATTGTACATAGTTCAAAATTGGAAGATAATTACTTCGAAGAAACTTATAAGTTGCTATGGTGATTTTAGTTTAAGTCAAAGGTAAAGTTTAAGTAATAGTGGTTTGTTTTATTATTTATCTCTTTACTAGAACAATTTTTTGGATTTAGCAAAAGTTTCTTTAAAAGTTTAGATTCTTCGTATATAATAATGAATGTATTGAGAATATAAATATTTTTGGCATAGGGGAGGAATATGAAACAAAGGGTTAAGCAACTTAATCATTTTCTGTTGGCTGGAGTGATGCTTTTCATTTTTATTGGAATTACTTTATCACGTTCCATCCTTGGTGAATCTTTATTTACAAGTGCTCATTCTATTGATTTTTTTGCTTATATGATAATATGGATTACCGTATTATATATAATGGGTTATTTTAATCTTAAAAAGTTAAATGATAAAAAAGAATATTTTAAGAAAGTTTTTTTGGCCTTTGTATTTTCTTTTTTAATAACTCTTTTTGTTCGGTTTTTTGAAAATGGGACGATAATATCCTGGAGAGTTAATTTAATAAAGAATTTCATGTCTTCGATTTTTATCGCGGTATTTCTCTTTTTAATAAGGATTTTGATCACTGCAATGTCAAATAGGAATATTCTTATAATAGGAGGAAGCTTTAGCGGTAGGTCTGTAGCCAGAGAAATTCTATCTACAAAATCATTAAATTTGAATCTTGTTGGATATGTATCCAATAAAACCAGCGGTAAAATGAAAGTATTTGCTGGAGATGAAGTTAAAGAAAATGAAGATGAAATAAAAAGTAAAATTGACTATCTGGGTTCTGAAGAACAATTACATAATATAATTTATAATCATGACATAAAATATGTGGTTATAGCAAAAGACAGGGAAATGGATGAAAAACTTGAAAACAATCTAGATGAAATCAAGGAACTTGTTCAAATATATTTTATAGATGAAATTTATGAACTTCTATCAAAGAAAATTCCTGTATTACATCTTTCAAAAGAATATTTTTATATTATTTTTAGGAATATAGAAAAAAGGGATGAGAATTTCAAACTTTATACTTTGTTAATTAGAATTATAAATGTGGCTTTAAGTTTTGCCGGGTTGATATTATCACTACCTATATTACTAATAGCTATGGTTGTAATTAAGCTTGGAGATCCTAAAGGCCCAATATTTTTTGTACAGGAGAGGATTGGATATAGGGGAAAAAAATTCAAAATTTATAAACTTAGAAGTATGATAGAACACGATCCTGAAAAGTATCCCAAAAATCCAAAATCATCTAGTGACCCCAGGATTAAGTGGTGGGGTAAGTGCTTAAGAAAACTAAGAATTGATGAATTACCTCAATTTTATAACATATTAAAAGGAGATATGAATATTATAGGACCTAGACCTGAACAGGTTGAGCTGGTTGAAAAATATAAAAAAGAAATACCTTTTTATGCAAAAAGACATTTGGTAAGACCTGGAGTAACAGGCTGGGCTCAGGTTAACCATGATTATACTTCTAACACTGAAGAAACAATATATAAGTTGCAGTACGATCTTTATTATGTAAAAAATAGATCACTATTTCTTGATCTATTAATATTTTTAAAAACCTTAAAAATTGTATTGTGCGGAAAAGGTATGTGAAAATCACTTTGTGATTTTCCGTCACCGGTTATCCATGATCCGTGAACCGTCTTAAAAATAAGCAAAGCCAATTTATAATTGCGAATTGCAAATGGCTAATTTTAAAATCACTTTCGTGATTTTTGAGTGACGGAAGTGTTTATAAAAGTAATTCCAGGTAATGAGTGACGGATGTGATTCCATAGGAGACATACCAGGTAATGAGCATATAAAATCACTGTCGTGATTTTAGTGACGGTAGTGTCTATAAAAGTAATTCCAAGTAATGAGTGACGGATCTCATCCCATAGAAGATATACCAAGTAATGAGCTTGTATGTACTTCCAAAGTTGTATAAAAAATAAAAAATCACTGTCGTGATTTTAGTGACGGAAGCATCTATAAAAGTAATCCCAGGTAATGAGTGACGGGTGTCATCCCAT
>VSIX01000038.1 GCA_008086245.1 Candidatus Mcinerneyibacterium aminivorans | reverse complement strand
TTTTCCTTTATTAAAAATATAATATTATTTTGATTTATCAAGAAAAAAATTATTAGTTAAGATATTGATAATGTTATTAAAATAATTAATATAATTAATAAAAATATTAATAATATTAACATAGGACTTGACAATATTAATAAGATGGTTATATTTATTAATGAAGGAGGTAAAATATGTTAAATAAATGTCCTATTTGTGAAGGTGAATTGATTATTAAGGAGTATTATTGTAAAGATTGTGATGTTACTTTACGAGGTGACTTCGATACTGAAAAATCCGAGAGTCTAATGGGGGTAAATCCCGAAATATTGGAATTTATTAAGGTTTTTATTTATGCTGAGGGTAATATTAAAAAGGTTGAAGGAATATTAAACTGTTCTTATCCAAAAGTTAAAAGTTTGTTATCAAAGGCTAAAAAGAACCTTGGTATAGAATCAGTGAAAGAAAATGAAGAGGATAAAAAAAGAAAAAATGAAATTTTGGAAAAGCTTGATAATGGCAAGATATCATTTGAAAAAGCTATGGATCTACTAAATAAATAGGAGGTATAAGATGAAATTTCAATTAAGTGAAAAGGATCTAGAATTAGATGTTTCATTAATTAAAAGTAATTTAAATATAGTAACCGAAGATAGAGAAGATATGGAAGTTGTATTCGAAAATTTAACCAAATCAGCTATTCAGCAAAGATTTAAAGTAAAATATGACGGAGAAGAGCTTGACTTAAAAGAGAGTAAAAGTTATTTGTTCCAGAATCAGGATCAAATCAGGGGTAATATTAAACTCTATCTACCTAGAAAAATCAAATCTTATGGAGATTTAAAGACAAAAGGTGGAAATATCAAAATTAATTCACTCTATTATAATGGTGATGTAAAGATGTATGGTGGAAATTTCAAAGTAACTGAAAAGCTTATCGGTTCAAATGAATATAAGATATATGGAGGCAACATAGACATTGAATATTTTGAAGGTGGAGTTGAAATTAAAACCTACGGAGGAAATATAAAAATTAATGATGGAAAAATTGAGTATATGGAAACAAAGGTTTATGGTGGAAATTTGAAAATTAATTCAATTTTTGAACTAAAAAAAGATGCTTCAATTAAAATGTATGGGGGAAATATTAAGATTGATGTAGAAAAATACAATACCGAATCAAAAATATACGCAATAATAATGGGCGGGAAAATGGATATAACAGGAGATTTTCCAGAAGATAAATTAATAAAGAAAAAATATAACAAAACAGGTATAGGAAAAGACATAGTGTCAAATATTCCTGAAAGTATTTTTAATATGTTTTCAAAATTTACTGGAAATAAGAGTGATGGAGAAAATAAAGATGTAGAGGTTGAAGTAGAAGAAAAACAAAATAACTATACTGAAGAGGTGAACAAGGTTCTGGATATGCTTGATGAGGGAAAAATTAACGCCGAACAGGCTCAAAAACTAATTAAATCAATCAAGGAGAGCTAATGATTTTTTTCTTTTTGTTATCATATATTCTTTATTACGGTATAAAAGGCATAGTAATAAATGATAAAATTGTTAAAAAGTTCTTCATAATCCTAACACTTTCGCTGTTTCTTTTATGTTATAGTATAAGCCTAAATTTCTCGGGTGTGTTTGAAATTATTTTGCGAGTATTTATGATTATAAGTTTAGTAGATTATTTATTATTTTATTTTGAACTAAAACCGTTGTTATTCAAAAACTTATATTCAATTTTTTATCTCAATTCTAAGGATATTAAAATAAAATATAAATTTTTAAAACCGTTTTTTATATTTTTGTATAATGTTGTAGCTATATTTAAGAGTGAAAAATTTATGGGGCTAAAGGACAAAATTGTAGTTGAAATTAATACTGATGACGTTTCGGTGCTGATTGAAATTTAACTTTTAAAAGGAGGGTATAATGGAAGAAAGAAAAAGGATTTTAAATATGTTATCAGAGGGAAAAATTTCAGTTGAAGAGGCAGAAAAATTATTAAAAGCTGTAAAAAAGGGTGGAAATAATGCTAAAAAAACAAATACCAAATCCAGTTCACTTAGTAAAAAAAGTAAAAATATTAAGGGTAAATTGAGAATCGTTGTTAATACTGAAGATGGTGATAATGTAAATATCGCAATTCCCCTTAAGCTAGCAATTATGGTGAAAAGTATGATTCCTAAAGAAGCAAAAAGAGAGCTTGATAATGAAGGAATAGATCTAAATAAGATAATCAACAATTTGAATGATTCAATGGATGATATTGATGAGGATTTAGTTCAGGTAGAATCAGCAAACGGGGACAAAGTAAGAATATACATTGATAAAGAGGGATAATTTTAAAAATTATTTTTAGGGAAGGACATACTGAAAATATTTTATGACATTTAAAATATTATTAAAAAACTTAATTTACTAACAATAAATTTAATTTCAATGTTTAACTAAACGAATCATGAAATAGATGTATTAAAGCCATCACTCGGGATAAATTTTTTTGGTTATTTTGACAAATAATCACATGAGGTTAAGTAATCTAAATATAGATAACAACCCTGCAGGACTCCGGGATTTAATCTTTCCCGGGGTTTTTGTCTTTTTAGTTTGTATCTATTAGAATTGATTTTGAAAATGCATTTTTTATGAAGTAATTTCTTCTTTTTCTAATTCCTGTTCTAATTTTTTTTCATCTTCGCCTTTACCAATGTGGCTGAATTTTCTGAATAGTAAGTAATAAGTTGTTGATGAGAGAAGATAGAGGATTATAGTTGCGAAAAAGGAATACTTAAAACCATACTGTTCAATAATTCTTCCTCCCAGGAATGCACTTACCATCCATGATAGATTCCAGGCCACCATAGTTAAGGAATGCGTCATCGGCTGTTCATCTTTTTCCATTATTTCCATAGTGAAATTTCGATTCATGGGTTGATTCATGTTCATTAGAGTCGTTCTTAAGAAAAATGCTCCGACAGCCAGGGTTAAATGATTTGTCAACGCCATCGTCAGCATAAAGGGAAGTGAAAGCAGCTGGGTTAAAACAATACCTTTTATCATGCCAATTTTTTGGGAAATTAATGGGGCGCTCATCATGCCTATGAACATAAATATTCTTAAAATTGAAAAGAACAATCCTATTCGGTCGGAACCCAGATTAAATTCATTTCTAAAATAAAGATTCATGAAGGGAATAATAAATCCGGCTCCCATTCCCACAAGGAATCTTGGAATTATAAGTTTTATAATTCTTTTCCAGTTGTATTTTTTCATTTCATTAAATAATTTATTTTCAATTTTCGGGAGGGGTTTTTCTGTTATTTTTAAATATGGAAGTATAGATCCTATAGTAAATCCTATGGAAATATATAATGTAATTTTATATGCAACAACTAATTCATCTGTCAAACCTGTATTTAAAAATAAATGAGGGAGGTTTCCTCCAACTAAATTTCCAATAAACATTGAAACTACAAAAACCGCAGAATGTATGCTAAATATATAAATCCGTTCTTTTTTAGTGCTGTTTCTCATAAAAAAGGGAGCTGATACAAGTCTGTATGTCATAAAAAACATGTGAGCGAAAAAAGCAAAAATAACGATTAAATAAAGTTCATCAAAATAAATTTGAAAACCATAAAATATAGAAGCAAGAAATGTAGCTGAAATAAGTATATATTTTGCATGAACTCTTCTTAATAGAATTGCAATAGGAATAGCTATTAAAGCAGCTCCCAGAGAACGTGCTGAAAGAATGGTTCCAATATTGCCTTCTCCAAAACCTGCCTCTTTAAGATAGAGATTAAACAATAACCGGAATACGGACATTCCGATTCCATTGAAAATTCCACCTATAAGGAAAAGTTTTGCATTTTTGGATATCATTTTTATTTTTTCTAAATAGTCTAACATAAAATCACTTCGCTAAGCGAATAATATAATAAAATATTTATAGAGTCAAGGAAATATTTAAAACATATGTTGAATTAAAAGAATTGGATAAAGAAAATTATTGAAATATTATGATAAAAAAATTTTGGCTCTTGATTTAGCTCTATAAATTACCGGCAGGTGTTTTTGCAGGGCACACTTAAATTGATAATATTATTTTCTG
Source organism: Candidatus Mcinerneyibacterium aminivorans (assembly GCA_008086245.1). GTDB lineage: Bacteria > Macinerneyibacteriota > Macinerneyibacteria > Macinerneyibacteriales > Macinerneyibacteriaceae > Macinerneyibacterium > Macinerneyibacterium aminivorans. Next base: position 14,220 of record VSIX01000038.1, on the reverse strand, counting down.
CTTCTTGGCATTAAACGAATTGTAGATTTAAGGTCTTTTTCATCATGGGCATCCATCCATTTTTCAAAAAATTCTTCGTTTTGAACGAGCTGAGCGACTGCCATCAACGATTTTAAATGAAGCTCCCGATTATCCATAGAACCCATGAGAACAAATACTGCTTTGACTGGTTCTCCCGAGTCATGCCACTGGATTCCTTTCTTTACCCTAACTATGGCAATTTCAAATATATCTTTACCCGGAAGTATTATATGAGGTATAGCCAGCCCGTCAGAAATATTTGTAGAAGAAAGTTTTTCTCTTTCACATAATTTTTCATAAATTTCTTTTTTATCCAGGGAGGTTTTCTTTTCTATTTTTTCCGAAATAAAATCAAAGAATTCATTTTTATTCATCTTTTTATCTATATCAAATGCCATTCCTTCTTCGATTCTTTTATCAAAAAAATCTTCGTTGATTTCATCCCTGTGCTGCAAAATTTCAAATAGTTCTTCTTCAATATTTTTATGTCCCGCTTCTTTTTCCAGTTTTTCATCCATAATTTTTTCCACCAGCATGATGAGGGCAGATTGGGTGAAATCTTTGTTTCTTGCATAATAATAATACCATATTAAACTTAAGATAATAAATATTACTGCCATAAGCATTATTTTAAATCCCATTTCATATAAAAGTGCCGTGTAAACGATAATTGCAAAAATTTGAATATAGGGAACAAGTGGAGCTCTAAAGGAGGGTTTGTAATTTCTTAAATCTATTTTTCGTATAATAATTAAAGATAAATTATTCATTATAAATAATATTAGTATAAAAGCAGAAGCAACTTTAACAAGAGACTCAATTTTTAATGCCAGTATAACAACCACCATAAAAATACCTGTGAATAAAATAGCTGTATAAGGAGTTTTGTTTTTCGGGGAAATTCGAGAAAAGAAATCGGGAATTAATCCATCCCTGCTCATTGCAAGAGGGGTTCTTGATGCTGACATGATACCGGCATTGGCCGTGGTAATAAATGCAAGCATTGCTGCTATTGAAGTAACGATCAGACCTATATTTCCTGCGAAGCTATGTGCGGCAGTTGAAACCGGGGTTAGTGTTTTGGTAAGTACTGAATGCGGTAACAGACCAACTACAACGGTAATTACAAGCAAATAAAAAATATTCATAATAAAAAAGGCAAAAAACATTGCTTTTGGTACATTTTTAGCAGAATCCTTTATTTCTTCGGACATGCTGGCTATTTTTGTAAGTCCTCCATATGAGATAAATACCATTCCAATAGCACCAAAAAAGGAATTCATGTCTTTGCTAAAAAAGTTGCTAAAGTGATCGCCTTTTATCTGCGGATATCCTCCCAGTATAAAAAGTGTTAAAATAACAAGTAGAGAAATTAAAAGGATTGTCTGTAAATTACTTGAATGTTTTGTACTGAAGAGATTTATTAATGTGAAAAAAACAGCAGCTCCTGCAGCAAGTAGTCTAATTTGAAACTCGGGGATATCGGGATTGAGCAATGTTAAAAATGTGCCTATTCCTACCAGGGCAAAAGCGCTTTTCATGGCTATTGAAAACCAGTTTGCTACTCCTGCGATAAATCCCGCTTTAGGCCCGAGTATTCTCATTATATAAAAATAAGCACCGCCGGCTTTGGGCATTGCAGTGGCCAGTTCTGATTGGACCATCATAGTAGGGAGCATTAAAAGCCCCGCAATAAAGTAAGCAAGAATCATTGCAGGCCCGGCTTTATCATAAACAATACCTGGTAAAACAAATAAACCTGAGCTAATCATTGCACCGGCTGCAATACTGAATGCACTTATAAAAGTAACGCTTTTATGTAAATTGTTTTTTTCCATACGAATTTATTATAAAATATTAAAAGAAATTTACAAGCAAAAAGAGTATTATCTTAAAATTGTTAAAGTGGTTAATACCTAAAGAAACAATTGAAAATATTATCGATTTCTAGGCATTAAAAGAATAGTTGATTTAAGATCTTTTTCATCCTGTGCATCCAACCACTTATCAAAAAAATCGTTATTCTGTACCAGCTGGGCTACTGCCATGAGAGACTTTAAATGTAATTCACGATTATCGATGGAGCCGAGAAGAACAAATACGGCCTTTACCGGTTCTGAATCCTCATGCCAGTTGATTCCTTTTTTTGCTCTTATGATTGCCAGTTCAAAGATATCCTTACCAGGTATTATCATATGGGGGATAGCAAGGCCTTCTGAGATATTGGTTGTGGATAGTTTTTCTCTTTCGCAGAGCTGCTTGTATATTTCATCTTTATTCATAGGAATTTTTTTCTCCATCTGGGAGGATAGAAATTTAAAAAATTCATCTTTTTCCATTTTTTTATCTATGTCAAAAGCCATTCCGTTTTTTAGGCTTTTATCAAAAAAATCTTCTTCAATTTCATTCCTTTGCTGGAGTATTTCAAATAATTCCTCTTCAATGTTTTTATGACCCGATTCTTCGGTAAGTTTTTTATCCATTATCTTATCTACCAGCATTATAAGAGCGGACTGGGTAAATGTTTTTTTTCTTGCATAGAAATAATACCATAAAAGGCTTAATATTATGAATATTAGAGCCATAAACATTATTTTATGTCCCATTTCATTTAAAAGAAGCAGATAAAAGATAATGGCAGTAATTTGAAGGTAGGGAGCAAGCGGTGCCTTAAATGTGGGCTTGTAATTTCTTAAATTAATATTTCGAATAATTATTAATGATAGGTTATCCATAATGAATAGTATAAGCATAAAGGCTGATGCAACTTTAACCAGGGATTCTATTCTTAAACCCAGAATCACAGCTGTCATGAAAAAACCTGTAAATAAAATTGATATATAGGGAGTTTTTTGCCCTGAAGATATTTTTGAAAAAAATTCGGGGATTAATCCATCTCTACTCATTGCAAGGGGAGCTCTGGATGCCGACATAATCCCCGCATTGGCCGTTGTTACAAAGGCAAGCATTGCTGCAATTGATGTAATTATAACACCAATATTTCCGGCAAATGATTTCGCAGCGGTTGATATCGGAGTTAGGGTATTGACCAGCTGATCATGGGGAAGTAACCCTACAACAACTGTGATTACCAGAAGGTAAAAGATAATCATTATAAAAAATGCGAAAAACATTGCTTTGGGTACGTTTTTAGCAGAATCTTTTATTTCTTCGGACATGCTGGCAATTTTGGTCAATCCACCAAAGGAGATAAAAACGGCACCTACAGCTGCAAAAAAGGCATTTATGTCTTTTGTGAAGAAATTGCTGAAATATTCACCTTTAATTTCCGGATAGCCTCCAATAATAAAAAGTGATAATATAATAAGTAAGAATATTAAGAGAAATGTCTGCAGTTTACTTGAATGTTTTGTACTAAAGAGATTTATTAATGTAAAAATCACAGCTGCTCCCGCAGCTAAAAGCCTTATGTGAAATTCTGTAGTATCAGGGTTTATTAATGTAAGAAATGTTCCAATACCTACAAGTGCAAAAGCGCTTTTCATTGCAATGGAAAACCAGTTTGCCACACCTGCAATAAAACCAGCCTGCGGTCCCAGGATTCTCATTATATAGAAGTAGGCCCCTCCGGCTTTTGGCATTGCAGTTGCAAGTTCGGATTGGGACATCATGGTGGGAAGCATTAAAATACCCGCTACCAGATAAACCAGGATAATGGAGGGGCCGGTTTGACGGTATACTACTGCAGGTAAAACAAACAGACCGGAACTAATCATTGCTCCCGCAGCTATACTAAATGCATTTAAAAATGTAATGCTTTTATCAAGTATTTTATTTTTATCCATATTATTTTAATTATAAATAAAAATAGATTACCAGACAACAATAAAAGCCGAGATTTTTAATATTTATATAATAGCAATTATAAAAAAGTAAATGACTGGAATGAAATTGTATTACTTTTTTGTTATGCTATATTTAAAAAAGTGATTTTTATGATAAAAAAGTTTTTGAAAATTTTTTCTATAGCGATACTTTTTATATTTTTCTTTTTCCTCTTGCTTTACTTCTTTATATATATAAGTTTGAATTCAGGGTTAGCTCTCAAATATATAAATGATAATGAAAATATTAGTGTGAAAAAAATAAAAATGAAGGTTTTTTTTAAATTTACTGCAAATTCTATAAATTATACCTCAGGGGATATCGAAGTTGCTATTAAAAAACTAAATCTGGATATAAACATGAATACATTTTTAAAACAAAAACTAATTGTTAAAGAGTGCAGGCTGGAGGAGATTTCTGTAAAAATAAAAAAAAATGAATTTAAAAAAAATAAATCTATTAAAAAAAATAGAAAAAATAATATTTCAGCTGAAGGAAGTGATAAAGTTAGTTATGAAAGGATACTTGGCAGAAAATTTCCTTTTGACATTATAATTAATCGTTTTAGCCTGGAAAATATAAATGCAAATTTTCAGGATGAGATTATATTAAAAAATTTTGATATTAATGGTAAATTTTTACTTCAAAATAATATTTACAGTAGTGAAATAAATGCATACCTCAGCACAGAAAAAGATTCAAAATTATTTCTATCTAATATTAATAAAAATTATACTTCTGATATTGATTTAAAGATATCTAAGAAAAAAGAAAAAATTACAATACTTAATAATATTAATTTAAAAGAGTTAAATAATAAATCGAATAGTTATAGTATGGATTTTGATATAAAAGGAGATTTGCTTGATAGATATTTCATTTTTAACGAACTCAACCTTAAGTTTAAAGATAAGAAACTTGCAAGCATTAGCTCGTTGAAAACTGAGTTTGATGATAGATTAAAACATATCAGTTTTAAAAATATGCTTTTAAGATTTCAGATTAAGAATGTGCTTGAAGCGATTAATGATAATTTCTACAGAATTGAAAATGTAAAGGCTCAGGGAGAAATAATAGTAACTGGAAATGGAAATCAAAAAAATTATACTGCACTTATAAATTTTAATAATGTAAATTTTAGTTATAAAAAGATGATAGATTTAGAAAATTTTACGGGCAAAATAAATTTAAGTGGCCGTTATGATAAAATAAACATTAAAAATAATCTGGATTTTGATGAATTAATTTTAAATTATAAAGATAGAAAAGAATCTTTGGAAAAAATGAGTCTGAATTCAACAGTAGTTTTAAACAATTACATTCAGTTTGAAAGTATGAAATTAGAAAATTTCAAATGCAGCATCCTCGATGGTATAATAAAAGCTAAAGGGTTTCTATCCAAAAATCAAAGTAATGATTTAACTCTTGATATAGAAAACCTTAATTTTTTAAAAAATTTCAATATCCCGGTAATAGCTGTATTTAATGGAAAATTAAATATTCAGGGGAAAGGGCTGGATGATATTAAACTGCAGCCAGACTTTAAGATTGAGGATTTAGATTACAGGGATCGGGAGAAAAATATGAGATTATATATACCCTCGACTGAATTAAAGGGCGATATTTATTATAATTATTATTCCAGCAGTTTTTATTTAGACGGGCTTACTGCTTCTTTTTTAGAAAATACTTCAATGGTTCTGAATGGTTCAATAACCTCTATTGCTAATCCAGATGTAAATCTAACTTTATCAGGTTCAAGCTTCAATCTGTCCGAAATCAATAAAATTTATTCGGGGGAATATATAGATGAGATGAGCGGGGAATTTTCTCTAAACGGAAATTTTATAAAAGAAAATAGGGATATCGATCTGTATTTTTCGGGTAAATTTGAAAACTGTAATTACAGCTATGATAATATTGAAATAAAATCACTGGATGGAAAATTGGAAACAATTTATAATTCAGAGTTTAAATATTCTGTTATGAATATGAATGTTCAACAAGTGAAAATAATGGATTCAAGTTTTAATTACATAAATCTCGAACTCCCGGTTAATTTAAACAAAACTGAGGATAATGTTTATAAAAATAATTTCTTTATCGAAAACTTTAATTATCGAATGTATTCGGGGAATAAGCTTGAGGGAATTATTCATGTAAATGGTAAAAATATTTATCTGGAAGACATTTATTCCAATTTTATGGGGGGACAAATAGGTGTTGATTTTGAATTTAATACAGAAAAAAGGAATATTAATTTGAGTTTAAGCGGCATAAATTTAAATTTTAGCCGTGAGCGCAATTCGCCGGATAAATCAGAAATATCTTTTGTTAGCAAAATTAAAGGTAGTAAAGATGATGTGGAGGGGTTTTTTGATATAACTAAAATAGATAAGGATGTTCTAAATGATTTGCTGATAAATCTGGACCCGGATAAGAAGAATCCCCAGATTAATTTAATTAGAAAAAAACTAAATAAGTTTGGGGTTGTACCCAAAAAGATAAGCATAATTATATCCAATGGATATGTAGATATTTATCCCGAGCTTGGATTCAGAACTAAATCTATATTTGCTGCTTTTATAAGCTTTTTTGTTGGAAGTGTTGAAGTTGAACCCATCAAAAAAATACCTCTGGAAAAATTTTTAAAAGAAATAAATATAGAGTAAAGGAATAGAATATGAAAAAAATAATAATTATTATTGGTAGTATAATGCTTCTAATCTCCTGTTCGATATTTTCCCCTAAAGCAAAAATTGAAATAAATATAGTAGGGGAGAAAACTTCTCTGGAGAATCAAATACTGGGGAATTATACTTTTCTCGGCAGAGAAAAATTTATTATTACCTCGGTTAGAACTATTCCAGATGACATATCAAAAATAAGTGACAGCAAAAAAAGATCATATCTGGCCTATCAGAATAGAATTTACAATCAGGATGATTATGAAAGATTTATGGATTTGAAAATTATTGGGGAAAACAATAATGGATATCTGGAGATAATAAATAAGGAATACCTCGAAGAAAATCCCGGTATTGAAAAATTTGTTCTGAAACTCATAAAAGAAGAAAACAGGGATAGAAAAATAATATATGAGAGAATTATACAAATAACGGAGGGATTAACAGAAAAAGACATCAACAAGGTAGAAAAAACTTTTTATAAAAAATTCAAAAAGCAGGCTCAATCCGGATGGATTTATCAAACTGAAGAGGGGGAATGGGAAGAGATACAATGATACATATAAAAAATTGTATTGCTTTCATATCGGTTATTTTTATGTTGTCCTGCGCTTCTCAAAAAACTGCCAGAAGATTTAGATTTGCAAATTCTGGAATTCTGGAAATCAAGCTTGAATCCTATAACAGCTGCTATTCCAGTAATGATTTTCCTTATATTTTGTATACTCCTGTTGAACAGCAAAATATTGATGTTGTTAAATTCGATAAAAGAACCGGAGAAATCACCCCTATTAATGATTCTCTGTATGATGAATACGAAGCAGTAGGAATAAATGAAAAAAGTTACTGTTATATTTCAAAAGAATATGGGGTTAAAGGAAATGTGGTTTATAAAAAGGACGGTAAAATAACCAATATTGGCGAAAAAGGTGAAGAGGAATTTGAGCTGAGTTTAGCTCCTGATAAATCCCTTATTGGCTATCTGAGTAAAAGACAGAATACTACCTATTTGAATATTTATAACTTTAAAGAAAAAGAAAGAATATATAGAAAAAAAATTAAGGCTGAAACGTTTACTTTTTTAGATCAGAGAAATATACTTTTTGTTGAAAAAAATAAAATTTACAGACTGGATTTTGTTTCGAATGAAATAAGTTTATTTTATGAATCCCAATCTTTAAAGTATAAACTTAATTATTTGCATCAAAAGGATGAATTATATTATATTGCCATACCATTTGATACAAACCAAAATGAAAAACTTGATGAAAATGATGCAAAATTTATTACAGTGTTAAAAAACGGAAAAGAAATTTTTCTAAAAGAAGTACATAACTTTAAAAGATTTGGTGTAGATGATACAAATCTCTACTATATTGAGGATAAAAAACTGAAATATCAGCTGATTAATTTTTCCATTCCTCAATTTTCATCAGCCAATCATTATTTTGAATACTTGAAAAAAATTGATAATCAATCAAAAAAAATAATAGTATACAATTATCTGTTTAAAAATCTAGATAAGTTTGAAAGCTATGATACAAATATAGTTCTTAATTATTTAAAATTTATGAGAGATAACAGGTATATTATTAATTTAAACTATATAATCAAAACTATACTATTAAATTATCCGGAAGAATCAAAAAACTATTATGCTGCGGAACTTTTTAAAAATAACATATATCAAAATAATAACTTTCCTGATATATATAATGAATTTAAGGCGGATTTGTTATTTGAGGGCGCAAAATACAGGGAATTAGAAATCTTTCTGGATAAAATAGATGAATATAATCTGTCCAGGGAAATGAAAAACAAATTCCAATATTACCGTGTAAAAAGTAATTTCGAATTGAAAAACTACAGTAAGACTAAAGAGTTGATAATTGATATGACAGAAAAGAATTTGAGTGCAAATATCTGGATAGAAAAAGCAATTGAAGTTTTTTTCTCAATACCTGGAGAAAAAGATAATTATTCATATAACAGATTAAAGGAGATTCAAAATAAATATAAAGATAATGATTTTATATATACATTTTCAAGTATTGAACTATCTAATTTGTTAAAAAGCGATGGCAAATACAATTCAGCAATTGAGGAACTCGAAAAATCCTTTAATAATTTATCAGCAAAGAGAGATTTTCAGAACAAAATTGCTGTAGAACTTTCAAAAGTTTATATTTCTTCTGAACATTATATAAAGGGAGTGAGTTTTGTAAAAAATTATCTTGAAAATAATGAATATTCAGGTCGAAGAAAATATTTTTTGAATTATATAAAAAACAACGGTTTGTATCTGGCAGAAAAATATTATGCTGAAAAGGACTTGCTAAGAGCCCAGAAATGGCTAAAAGTAATATTGAATTTTCTTCCAAACAGTATTGAAGCAAACAGGGAGTTGATAAAAATATCTTTTGAAATGAGTGATATCGAAGAAACAGCAGGCAGATATAAAAGCAGATATATAAACAATAAAGAAGATCCATTTTCTAACTACTACTTTGGTTATGCAATTACCTATCTGGGTACAAAATACGGCTACGGGAATAAACTAAATCTGGAGCAGGCGGCTTATAGAGAGACCCTGGAATACTTAAACAGAGCCATAAAATTAAAAGCAGATGAAAGTTTATTCTATTTAACAAAGGGATGGGTTCTTGAACAGCTGCACAGATTCGGAGAAGATGATTATCTAAATAAAGCTCTTTCATCATATAAAAAAGGGCTGGCCCTGTCTCATAAAAAACATATTCAAAACTACTTTTATAGAAATATAGGGAACATATATTACAAAATGGAGCTTTATGAACGGTCTTTTAATTACATACAAAAGCTGGATGGGGATAAAATTCAGTGGCAAAATATAAGAGAAAAAATTAGCTATCTATTAAAACTGTCCGATATTTACTATCAATTGAATTATTATGAGAAGGCAATTGAAGTTGATAATGATATATTAAACTATTACAAAAACAATCACAACTATGAAGGAGTAGTCAATACAATTAACCATATCGGTTTGATGCACAATCAGCTTGAAAATTACTTACAGGCAGCAGGAATTTTTGAAAAAAATTTAAAAATTATCGAAAATTTTGAGGTTGATTATGATAAAATGAAAGTTTACAGAAATATCGCTTTTAACTCCCTGAAAGCCGGTGATGATATCGGGGCGATAGAAGCTTCCAAACAGGGACTTGAATTTGTAAAGGACAGGGTTGGAAAAAAGAAGAAAAAAAGCTTCCTGGATATCTCTTTGATTTTTGGTTTAAAGGGGGACTCAACTGAAGCATACAGGGGGTTTACTCCGGAGATGGAGAGAAATATTTTCTATTCCATTCTGGCAACTGCATATGGAAGACTGGGGAACTGGAAGGAAAGTATTTACTATTATCAGGAAAAGCTGAAAATTAGCAGTAATGATTATGCAGATTTTATTATTACTAATAATTTATATAATATTTATTATGAATTAAACGAAATTGAAGAGATGAATCAATTTCTTGAAAAATCATATAAAATAACGAAAAAACACGATTTAAAACGGGGATATATATTAAATGTACTTACGAAAATATTCCTTAAAAATAATGTAAATGAAGATGATGTTAAACAGCTTTTTTCTTTAGAGGAGAATGTAAAACAGGTGGATGATGAAGAAATAAATTTTCTGTACAGAATACTTTTTAATCATCTTGCGGAAAAATTTCTGGATAAAAATTATGTTTATGACAGTATTACTGATTCGGTTAATCATGTAGAAACTGAGATGAAAATCATTCAATCTATAAATTCCAATCTCAACTTTCTTGAAAAAAATCTTGAGGATAAAATAGCTGTGAGCTATTTAAAAAGAAGCAAGTATCTGTATGAGTATAAATATTTTGGAAGTAATAATGAAAGCGAGTTAAAACAATTGTTAGGAAATGACAGCTTTATAGACCTAATAATTAATTATGATCTTGTAAATATCAATATTAATAAAGGAAATTATCAAAAAGCTTATAATCAATTTGAAGAATTAATAAATATAATAAGAAGAATTGATGAATCGGATTATAACAAACTTTCACTATTTTATAGATATAATAAAGATAATTTGTACAGTAATATTTCTATGTTTGTTCAGCAGGGATACAAGACAGGAATTATTTCATTTTTAACCACATTGGAAAATATTGAAAGATATACAGAATTTGAAAGATTTAATCCGGAAATCGCTTCTCAGGTTGATAAAATAAATTTAAATAACTATTTTTATGAGCTAGAATTTCAGAATTTTAAAAGAGCAGAGGAGTATTTAAATGAAATTAGCGTAAATACAAAATTTTTTATTGGAAAAATGGAAATAGATGATAAAAACATTTATGAAATACTTGATAAAGAAGATAAAATTGCATATAAAATTTTGGACCAATATTTACTGATAGATGAAAATGGATTATCTATTGATGAAAGCTTTGAGAATGCTAACTATCGTATAGACCGTGATGGAAAAATTTTTGATGATGAAAAAAACAATTTTTTTTCACTTTCTCAATTTTATATTGCTTTTAATAACAGGTTTCCCTCAGGGGAATATAAATACGGTACTTTAAACGGGATTACATCCCTGGACAAATCATTTCTTACACTTAAAAATGTAGAAATTAGCAGCGGAGATCAAATAAATCCTTTTGATAGTGAGTTTGGAAATATCAAACTCAAAGATATGATAAGTAAGGATATTACAACCATTGGACTTAATATTGAAGCGGGGGATAATATTCAAAATATTGTTATATATAAAAATCTGCTTGATATTCTTTTTTATCTTGATGTATCGGAAGTTTACTTAGGGGGATATAGATTCGGTTATAAGGATTTCAGCAATGAAGATATTGAAATATTTGCCGGGAAAAACAAAGATCATTATAATAGTCGTTCTTATCTTTATTTTAAAAATGGCAAATACAGGAAGGCTTTCTTTGAAATGAAAAAATTAATTTATTTAATAGAAAAAAGTGATCGGGATAATTCTGAATTGCTGGATAAATTAATGCTTATAATAAACATAGGAGCAAATTATTTGAATGATCCGGAATTAATCGAACCCTATTTGAGACAGTATATAAGACTAAAAAATCTAAAGGAAATCGATTTCTACACCAGAATGGCTGCCCTTTATGAAAAAAATGGGTTCTACAGCAGGGCAATTGAGATACATAAAAAAATGAAAGAAAAATATGATATAAATAATGATTTCAGACAGTCGATTTTGTATCAGAAGATGGGGGATATGCAGAAAGCACTGGAATATTTGAATAAAGTCGATAGCGATAAAGCAAACCTGGAAAAAGCTAAAATATTATATAAGTATTTAAATAATTATGATATGGCACTTGATGAGCTTGAGAGCATTGAAGATGATAGTTACAGGGAGGAAATTAAACTTTTAAAATCTTTTATCTTATTGAAAAAGGGCAGAAGACAGGAATCTTTTGATAGTTTAAAAGAGCTTAAAGAATCCTCTGATGGGGATAGGATTAATAGCCTGTTTGTAAATATTTCGGTTGGAGAAGCCCAGATGTATTTTGAAAATAACGATTATCTGGATTCAATAAGAACAATAAAAAATACACTGGAAAAATTGCCAGCTGAAAAATACAGCGAGGAGAAAACAATTCTGGGTAATCTTCTCGGATTAAATCATATGAGATTAAATCAATTTGAAGCATCTTTGAGTATTTTAAGTGATTATATTAACTTTGCAGAAGAAAACAATATTAGAGCACAAATTCCCTATTTGAAATTAAATTATAATTTGCTTCTAATAAAAACAGGTAGGTATAATGAAGCCTTAAATCATCTTCATGAAATGGAAAGAAACTATGCAAATAAAAATAATATTTTAGTTTTAAATACAATTTATAAAAATTTCGGACTGCTGTATTATAGCTTAAAAAATTATAAAACTTCCAGAAATTATTTTGAAAAAGTAATAAAAAATAGGGAGTTAATTGAAGATAAAAATACCATAATAAGTTTCAAATATCTTTATAAAATTAGTGATAACCAACGGTATCTAAATAATTCAATGGAAATTGCAGAGAAGCACAATAACCGGGAGGAACTTTTAGATATTTATTACTTGAAGGGCAAAGAAGGTGAATTTTATTATCTAAAACAGGCATTTAATATTTTAAAAACATTAATAAATAAAGCTGCTCTGAAAAGCAGCAGAGTAAATTTGCTGGATAGCTACAAAATAATTTCTGAAAAAATATTGAATTATTATTTAGATAACAATAAGAAAAATGAATATATAAAACAAATTGAAGAGTTAAAATATTTAAAAAGGGCTGTATATAAAAAAGGATATTACAGCTTTAATAATGTGGGTCCTGAGAAAATAGATGGTTTGGAAAATATTCAAAAAGAACTGCAAATTAAAATAGATAATAATAATTTGAAAAAAGATGATAAACTGAAGGCTAGATACCAAAAAGAGCTAATAAATTTATATCTGGCAAACAATATAAACGATATTAAGATTGACTTAAATATAAACTACTTTAATCAAAATGAAATAGATGAAAATACAATTTATATTAATTATATTATTCTAAATGATTATATTTATTCGGGATATGTGGATAGTAGAAAAATAAAGCTAAAAAAGATTCCATATACTAAATTAAATATAAAAGATAAGATTGTTAATTTGAGAAAAAATATTACAGAAAAAAAGGAATTAGATGAAATAAAAAAGAATTCAGAAATTCTTTTTAAAGAGATTATTCCGGGTGATGATAGAACAAAAAGCAATCTTATAATTTCTGCTGATGGTATTTTGAAATCGATTCCTTTTGATGCATTATATAATGGGGAGGATTTTTTAATAAATTATAAAAGAATATCCCTTGTGCCGGGATTTTATTACATCGCAGGGGTTAAAAATAAAAAAAATAAGATGAATAAAATTTTCGCCGTGGGAAATCCGGATCTTAAAAGAGAGGATCTTGAACTTTACTTTGCACAGAAAGAATCGCGGGAAATTGATTTTCTTTTTGATGATGTTAATATTTTAATCGGGGAGTCAGCTACAGAAACTGAAGTGAAAAATATTTTAAATAACAATAGATTTGATATTACCCATTTTGCAACTCATTCCGAATCGACAGGGAAGAAATATGGGGAAGTCGGCGAGAATTATTTGATGATGAGTTCTTCTGAAAAGGATGATGGCATGCTGATGGAGAATGAAATAAAAAGATTGAATTTGAATTCGGAACTTGTTGTTTTGAGTGCATGTGAAACCGGTACCACCATTAGTGAAGAGGATAGTTTTAACTCTATAGATTCCGCATTCCAGAATAGCAGCATTAGAATGATAATTTCATCCCTGTGGAGAATATCGGATGTCCATACGGGATTTCTTTTTAAAAATTTTTACAGGAATCTTTACTTTGGAAAGGATATAAAGACATCTCTTTATGATGCCAAAATAGAAGTGAAAAATCGATTCGAACATCCTGTTTACTGGGCGGGGATAAAGTACATAGGGTTATAAAAATAGGAAATTTTATAATCCTATGTACTAGAACCAGAACTAGAAAGCCATAAGTGCGATTAACAAAAAGATAACTAATGTAAATAATTTAAAAACTTTAGGATTTAT
>VSIX01000037.1 GCA_008086245.1 Candidatus Mcinerneyibacterium aminivorans | reverse complement strand
TATAAAATTATGTAGTTATAAAGTAAGTGCTGGTCCGTGTCTGTATTTTGTTTTTCTATTTTAAAAGTACAAACTATCCTGAAACATACCGAGTATGCAAATTCCGGCCTCAACGTAAGCTTAGTGCCGTAATTTTCCTGTATGACATTTAAATCTTTTCTTCAAAGGAATTACATTTAATAACTTTCAATTTTCCTCTTTCAATTTTCAATTTCAAATTATCTTTGATAATTTGACTGCTACTTACTAAAATCTCGAAGAGATTTTTTATAACGAAGTAATCTCAAGAACTACTTTGAATCTACTTTTAAATTTTTTTTTCTTACTTATTCTGATACTGATACTGAAAAATCACGCAGTGATTTTTTAATTTCCGGCATTGGATTGATTAAGATATGTTATTGTCATATAATAATAATAGAGAGGTATTATGAATTATAATATTACAGAATTTAATTTTAATATTCCAAAAGCTATTAGGGATAAATGGCAGGATATTTTGAACATCATGGCTCAAATAATAGATGTTCCTGCCGCTTTAATAATGAAGGTGGAGCTTCCCGATATAAAGGTATATTTGTCAAGTGATGTGGAAAATAATCCGTATACCCCGGGAGATAGTGAGGTGCTCATAGATTCTGGACTCTACTGCGAAACCGTTATTAAAAAAAGAGAAAAATTAAAAGTGCCGAATGCTTTAGAAGACGAAGAATGGAAAAACAATCCCGATGTAGATTTGAATATGATATCATACCTGGGATTTCCAATAATTGCTCCCGATAATAAAGTATTTGGAACCTTATGCGTGCTCGATAATAAAACAAATAATTATTCTAAACTATATGAAAAATTGATAAAAAAATTTAAGGAATCCATAGAATCAGATTTGCAGTTGCTTAAGAAAAATCATCTTATTAGAGAAAAAAATAAAAAGTTAAATAAATATATTTCAGAAATCAAAGAACTAAAAGGGATTATTCCAATTTGTTCAAACTGTCATAAAATTAGGGATAATGATGGATACTGGCAAAGGGTGGAAAAATATATTCAAACGCATTCTAATGCTCAATTTTCACATGGGGTGTGTCCGGAATGCAGGAGTAAATTGTATCCGGAGTTGGATTGATCTTAAAATTTAGTTTTGAAATTTATCATAATATTGTTGATATTCCGAATTTTAGCGAAAAATTACGATTAAGATAATTAGAATGGTATAACAGGAAGATGCAAATATGTAGGATATAAATCGCATGTAGTAAATATATTTTTGTGGTCGTTTGTAATAGGTATATAGGATCTAAGCCGGTGGTTGAGAGCAGTTTTATGTAAAAAATTAAGTTATTTCATGAGTAATACTGTAAATTGTCGAAACAATTATCAAAATATGATCTATATAAAAATTTAAAATTTTATTTGAAAAACTTCTAATATACCCTATAATCGTAAATAGACGATTAACGATTAAAGGAGGTCTATTATGGAAAAAATAACGGTAAAATGGCAGAGACTGGTTAAAGATAAAGAGACATGCCCCAGATGTGAACAAACGGGAGAAGAAGTAGAGAAGGCTGTATCCAAACTCAAAAAATCACTTAAACCCATGAATATCGATGTTGAATTAGAAAAAAATGAATTGTCTCTGAAGGAGTTCAAAAAATCACCTCTGGAATCAAATCTTATAGAGATAAATGGGAACCCCCTGGAGGAATGGTTGAATGCAAAAACGGGAAAAAGCGAGTGCTGTGATATATGCGGACCAAATGACTGCAGAACCGTGGAAGTTAACGGTAAGACTTACGAAAAAATACCTGCGGATTTAATAATAAAAGCCGGATTGGCCGCTGCATCGAATTTGTCCATTGAGAAAGAAAATGAATCCTGCTGTAATGATAATGAAGGAGACAGTAATACGGGCTGCTGCTGTTAGGAAGTAAATATGGATGAAAGTAAGAAAAAGGAGTTTGCAGAACTATCGAAAGCTCTATCTCATCCACACAGGCTGGAGATTATAAAAATACTTTCCGAACTGGATGGAGATAAACAGTGCATGGTTCGAAGTATAGTTGATCAGCTTCCCGTTTCACAATCTACGGTATCCCAGCATTTAAAAATACTCAAAAATTCCGGCTGGATAAAGGGAATTATTAATGGTCCCCGGGTTTGTTACTGCCTAAGAGAAGGAGTTTTTGAAAAGTACATAGAATACATAAAAAAGCTGAAAGAAAAATAAAAAAGTTATACCAAAGCAGTCTATGAGATTGCCGCGTCAGTTTCGTTTAAATTGTGTTTGTGCTTGTGTTAGTGTGTGTAAAAATTATCAGAGATAAATTTTTAAGTTAAAGTTTGAGTCTGAGTTTAAGTAAAGAATTTAAACCTAAAACCTTTGAAGGAATCGTTTTAAAGAGTATTAGAAGATTCCTGAATTTAAAAATCACTCCAGACAGGATTGATAAATTAGCTAAAGCCGTGATTTTTGTTATTTGTTGTTCGAAGTTCGTTATTCGATGAAAATCAGCTGTGCTGATTTTCTTGTATGTCGATAAGAAGATTCCTGAATTCCACTCATTACATTCGTTCCATCAGGAATTTTCATTACTTATGTTTTTTTAGTACCTAATACTTCAGGGTAGTTAGTACCTCAGAAAAAAGAATTTACAAATAATAAAAAC
>VSIX01000036.1 GCA_008086245.1 Candidatus Mcinerneyibacterium aminivorans | reverse complement strand
GATTGATCTTTATCAATCAGGCTAAAATCTTGTATTTCTTTTCCATTTGTTGAATAAACCTCTTTTTGTTTTTCATTTAAAATAAAATCATCATCGTTTTTAATTGAAACTCCATCTTTATTTTCCGGATTAATATTAATTTTCTTTATACTGTAATTTCCGAATTTGTTTTCAATCCAGTAAATTTCATCTCCCTCTTTATTCCATTTTGGATTAAAACAATCCCCGGATGAAAGACTTATGTTCCTTTTAAATTTCCCATCCCTGGAAACTATATATACATCCTGATTATAGTTAATATTCGAACGGCTGATTAGCAGATATTTATTATTTGGCCCCCAGTTTAAATCATATAAATATGGCATCTCCAAAATTTTTTTCTCTTTATGATTTTTCATATCATGAATTATTACAGTTTGTGGAAATTTGCAGTAAGCGAGATATCGTCCACTTTTGGAAAAATCCAGCAGGGTTTCAATTTCCTTATTGTCTGTAATTCTTTTTGTATGTTTTCCACTAACATCACTAATATGAATATCAAAAGTACCGCCTTTTGTAGATACATAGGCAAAAATCTGATTGTTGGGAGACCAGACAATATCCCTTTCCCATTCGGGAGTATCTGTCATATTTTTGGGATAAACCTTATCATCATTTTTTTTATCCGTATCATTTTTTAAGATATCCCCCTCACAGGCAAATAAAATATTTTTCCCATCCTTAGATATTTCTGCCTCCTTAAATCCGGAAAAACCGATTTTCTTCAGTTTTTTATTGGTATAATGATAATCAGCATCAATTTCTATATCAATTCTTTTG
Organism: Candidatus Mcinerneyibacterium aminivorans; assembly: GCA_008086245.1. Taxonomy (GTDB): domain Bacteria; phylum Macinerneyibacteriota; class Macinerneyibacteria; order Macinerneyibacteriales; family Macinerneyibacteriaceae; genus Macinerneyibacterium; species Macinerneyibacterium aminivorans. The sequence goes on along the minus strand of VSIX01000036.1, from coordinate 518 downwards.
ATTTTTTCCTCTTCGGTATCATAAACAAAGGGCTCGTAATCGGCAATAAAGCTTAAATATTTTCCATTTGGAGAAGAATACAACCACTGAACTTCCCTTGAGTCGAAATTAGTAATTTTTCGTTCCGAGTTTTTGGAAAGATTTTTTCTCCAAATATTAACAGTTCCATCTTTATTTGATATATAATAAATTATATTATCGGATTCGCCCCATACGGGGAACATGTTCATATATTTATTTTTAACTTTATAATCTATTTTTTTGCTTTTTTCATCAAATACGAGAATGTTTTTCGAAGCACTTCCTGTGTATTTTCTTCTGCTGGTATCAACACCTTCGCTTACAAATAGATACTCTCCCTTGCCGTTCTTTTTTGCTTTAAACATATTATAATCAAGAACCTTTTTCAGAATTTTTCCTCTTTGATCGATCTCATAGGTTCGTTTTCCTTTAAAATCTCTATAGGTTCCGATATATAATTTCTCATCTTCAGGCCAGCAGTAAAGACCATCAAAATT